>JAXDQN010000379.1:0-7678 GCA_034667865.1 Gammaproteobacteria bacterium | reverse complement strand
CCGCCAGGGTGTGCTTGAACCCGCTGCCCATGGCGAGTACAGAAACGAACACTGCGACGACACAGGCGATGCCGATCACGATCACGCTGGATGCACCTAGCCGCTGTGGGAGGCTGGCCAGCCCCATCGCGCTCAATCGCAGCCACTGCAGCAGCATTTAGCGCTTGTCCGCGAGCGCATCGACGATCAACAGTCGATTGGCGCGGATGGCCGGCGGTAAGCCGACGACTAGGGCGAGAACTGCGGCAACCAGCAGTCCGGGAAGCAGCATGCCGCCTGACAGCGCGACTCCCTGCAATGCGGTTTGAATGTAGGGCAGAAGTGTATAGCTCAACCCCAGCCCGAGAAGCGCGGCGGAAACGCACAAAAATAACGACTCAGCGATGAGCAGCGCGAACACTTTCTGGTCGGTGAACCCCAATGTCTTCAAAACCGCCAATTCGGGGATACGCTCACGCATGGATTGCATCATTGTATTGCCGGTCAGGAATAGCAATGCGAAAAACACCGCGCCCAGAATGGCGTGCAACACAAAGGCAATATCGCCCCGTTGTTTGACGAAGGCGATGAGGAAGTCCTTGGCGGGCTGCGTTTTGGTTTCATTCGACGAGTTGGCGAACAGCGCGTCAATCTTCTCTGCCATGGGGGCGGCCTGCGCCGGATCAGCGATGCTCACTTCATACCAGCCCACGGTGCCTTTGCCGAAACTGCGCCCTTCGTCGAAGTACTCGAAGTGAAACAACAGTGTCGCATCCTGGGTTGAATCGGTGCTGGTGAAGGCGCCAACGATGTCAAAAATCCAATTGAGCGATCCATCTTGGGAGCGGGTCCAGATGGTGGAATGCAGGGGCAGCTTATCGCCGACCTTCCATCCATATTTTTTCATCAGAACGCTGTTGGCCAGGATCCCCGTGCGAGTCTGCCCATAAATCCTCAGGGTTTCCGGGTCCACCAAGATATCTTGATGATGCAGCTTGAAATACGAATCGGAATCAATCGGCACGGCAAATACGAAATTCTTGGATTCCTGATAATAGCCGCCGAACCAGGTGAGCCAGGTCGCTTCGGTGACGCCTGGCACCGAACGAATTTGCTGTGTGTAGGAGGAAGGCAGTGCCAGCGTGATCGAATACTTGTTGGTGGTGATCAATCGATCCGCGCCGGAAGAGCCGGAATCCGGATGCGCGAACGCATAGTCGATGGTTTCGAGCACTCCGAACAGGAGAAACGCGACGACGATCGACAGCAGCGTGAAAATCGTGCGCGCCTTGCGCCGCCACAGGGCTGCCCAAAGTAAAGGCAAGTACTTCATTGTTTTTCCCCGTCGTGCTGCGCTGATTGATACCATACGGCTGCGGAAATAGCGACGAAATGCCGGTACCGAGCGACAATGCGATGAGTCAGGTTTTTAAGCGTGGCGCACTTTTGATGGCCGCGGCGTTGGGCGGCTGTGCCGCATCATCTGTCAGCATCACCGGTCCGGTGCGGGCCGCGATCAGCCCTGAGGCGGTGCGAATCTATACATTTGCGCCCGCGCACTTCGAAGAGATCGCGGTACTCAATGCCTCGCGCAGAACTATCGCCAACGCCGGCGGCGGGAAAGCCATCGACAAAGTTATCGAGCAGATGCAGGCGGAGGCAGCCAAACTGGGCGCGAACGGCCTGTTGTTGGAGGATTTCTCGGATACGCAGTCGCTCACCTTGGGCACCGGAGTGGGATCCGATACGTATACGCACAATGGTTCGATCAGCTTGGGCATCGCGGGCGCCATCGGCATGGTCAAGAAGACCGCAAAGGGCAGGGCGATCTTTATTGCGCCGCCTTGAACAGCCGCGTCAGCTTGAATGCCAACGGGATACCCTACATAACGGAGCATAGGTGTCAAGTCTCCTTGACAGGCAAGGAGAGTTGCGAGGCGGGGCGTTTAGTTGCGGATGGTGCAGGGAGGTGGCGTGCCGTCGTGGCACAAATCGGGACCCGCTTCGTGCGGTACGGCGCCCTGGCCATCGTCATGCGCGATGACGCTGCCATTGCCCGCGCATCCTGTAAGCAGCCAAGCAGCCATCAACAATCCAGTGATGAGTTTCATTGTGCCGTCCTTAGTTGTCGATGGGGACAGTGCTCCGCTATCGAGCGTCGCGCCAGAGTGGAATTGCCGAAGCGCTTGTCCAAGAATGTCCTACACCACCTGCTGGGAGCGCCGTTGCTTGGTGGCCAAAATCCCGTCTCCGTGGCGCTGTGTCGCGAACCCCGCCGCGCGCAGACGCTGAGTGACTTCGCCGGCCAGGTCGCGCCCGCTCGATACCTTGTTGGGGCTCCCGGTATAGTGGAATAACCGTCCCCGATTTTTCAGCACTCGGGCCAGCTGAAGGTAAAAGGACTGAGAGTACAGCTCGCCGGCGATCCCAAAACGGGGCGGGTCGTGTAATGCGGCGTCGATGGATTCGTCTGCCAATGTCGCGACGGCGAGCGTGACGTCGGCCTGGGTGAGCGAGAGGGCTCCAGCGGGAGCGGGCGACCAGGGATTCAGGCTGCGTAACCACAGCACGTCGGGATTTTTCTCGAAAGACAGAATTTGTTTGGCGCCGCCGCTCACGCACCATGCCGCGAAATATCCCAAGCCACCGCAACAATCCAAAATCACCTTGCCGCGTGGCTGGATCAAAGCCACTTTGCGTTCCGCGTCCGCATACGGCGAGACTTTCGCGGTGGGCAACATCTTGATGCCGTCGATCTCGAAAGTCGGCGGTCCCCAGTCGGTGGGTACCAGCTTGATCAGCGAGCCGCTAAATCGCGACGCCGGCTGAAATTCCTCGCCGCTCCAGAAATAAATTGCGCGGTCATTGAGATGAGCGGGGTAGGGAAATCTTGCCTGCTGCCAAACCCAATGATCGGCCTCGAGTGCGACGTCAGTCGTGGATCGTTGCAGGTCGAGCGAGCAGTTAAGAGTCGTGAGACCTGCGCGCCTGGCGGTAAGAAACGAATCCAGGATTATTGAAGTGAGCAGCGGCGTCCGCATGCCGCAGCCTACAGCAGGAAGTCTCGATGTACTATAGCGACCCAAATCAAGAACAAGGCTCGGAGGGTGTGGCGATGGGCGAATGTCCGGTTAGGATTCGATTCGGAATGCAAGTCGCGGCGGCTGCGATGTTAATAGGCGCCGGCACCTGTGCGAGCGGAGCCGATAAGCACCCGTTCGGGCTCGATGATCTGGGGTCCTTGCGCGCAGCGCAGGCGCTAGCCGTTTCCCCGGACGGAAACAGCGTGCTTTACGACGAAACCAGCCGTGATGAGAAGGGTCCGCTGAAGCACGAGTGGCGCATGATCGGAGTGGACGGGAGTCAGGCGCACAAGCTCGAGTTGTCCGATAAATTTGCACCGCTTGGATTTACCAAGGACGGTGCGCTTTTCGGCACCTACAAGCTCGAGGACTTGGCGCACCTTGCGCTCGTACCGCTGGTGACGGGAAAACCGACCCTCATTGTCGCCCTGCCGCGCGCCATCCACGCCGCCGTCATTTCGCCGGATGGCAAGCAATTCGCGCTGCTCACGGATGCTCGTCCCAAGGACACCTTGGAGGGCGTGCACAGTGTTGTTGAGAACGACGAATCGAGTTTATATATCGTTGGCGCGGACGGGCGCGACGGCGGCTGGTGGTGTCCGGACCTAAAATTCGTGGTCGATGTGGCATGGTCGCAGGATTCCACGCAATTGGCTGTGACCACGCAGGTTCCCAAACTCGGCAATCACCAATTGCAGTCAGCCATCAGTGTGTGCGGCCCACAAGGGTCGCGACAGCTGGCGACTCTGGCCAACGCCACTAGCGGCTTGGCGTGGTCGAAGGATGGAAAAGAGATTGTGTTTGCGTCCACGACTGCCGGAACGTTGACACCTGAACACGTCTGGACGGTCTCTGCTGCCGGCGGTCCGGCAGTCGATCGAACCCCGCAGCTGGACGGGACAGCCACCACTGTCAAAGGCGATCCGCACGGCGGCGTGTGGGTGGAAATGCACAGAGGCGTGATTACCGAGGCTTATTCCTTCGCTGACGGTCAACTGGCGCCGGCATTGCGATGGCCGGGCGGGGTGTTGCTTGGCTTGCCCGTGACAAGTGCTTTCACGACGTCTCCGCCCACACTGGCGGTGAGTGTGGGCGACCCGCAGCATGCCGGCAACGTCGCCGTCGACAGCGCAGGAGCGCTGCAAAAGATTACTCACGTTGGCGATGAAGGTCTCTCCAAAGTCGTGCTGGGAGACGTCAAAGTCGTTCACTGGACCTCGAAGGAAGGCGTCAAACTGGAGGGGATTGCAACTTTTCCGGGCGGTTATGAGAGCGGCAAAAAATACCCCTTCTTGGTGCTGCCGCATGGCGGACCCGAGGCGAATGACACGTTGTCACTGGATCCGTTCTCGCAAATTATTGCCGGAAAAGGCTATGTGGTGTTGCAACCGCAGTATCGCGGATCGACCGGCTACGGCGCCGCGCACTTGGCGGCCATCTACCAGCATTTCGGCGATCGCGCCTATCGGGACGTCGACAGCGCCACGGACTTCGCCGTCGCGCAGGGTTGGGCCGATCCGAATCGCTTGGCCATTTTTGGCTGGAGCGCGGGCGGATTCATGACCTCCTGGACTGTGACCCAAACTCATCGATACAAAGCGGCGATCGAGGGCGCAGGCATTACCGACTGGCTCAGCTTCATTCCCACCAGCGATACATGGCAGACGGACTACGACGCGCGCCTGCAGGAAAAAGACTCTGCGCCCATGCTCAAATTCTCAGCCGTCATGCATGCCGATCGAGTCACCACGCCGTTGCTGATCCTGCACGGGGCGGCGGATGTCCGAGTACCGACGTATCAGGGACAAGAGTTCTACGCGCTGCTCAAAGAGCGCGGCAAGACCGTACGCATGGTCACCTATCCAGGCTCACCGCATTTCCCAGCCTTGTCGGAACAGCGGCGCGACGTCTTCAAGGAAACCACGGAGTGGCTTGCCAAGTACAACCCGTGACCATGACGATCATCCGGCCGCGAGCGAGGACATGTCGATGGAGAAACGATATTTAACGTCGCTCTTCAGCATGCGCTCATAGGCCTCATTGATTTTTTGGATGGGGATGACCTCGACGTCGGCGGCAAGCTTGTTCGCCGCGCAAAAGTCGAGCACCTCCTGCGTTTCGGCGATGCCGCCAATGGCTGAGCCGGCGAAATTGCGTCGGCGCATGAGCAGCGGAAATACGGCGATCGTCAGCGGGTGCTCGGGAGCGCCCACCTGCACCATGGTGGCGTCGCGCTTCAGTAAATTGAAATACGGTGCGAGGTCATGGGTCGTTGAGACTGTATCGACGATCAAATCGAACGAGGCAGCGTGCCGAGCCATTTGTTCCCGATCTTTCGACAAGACCACCTCGTCCGCACCCAAGCGCTTGCCGTCCGCTACTTTGGAGGTCGAGGTGGTGAACAGCACCGTGGTGGCACCCATTGCATGAGCAAGCTTGACGCCCATGTGGCCGAGACCCCCCAAGCCGATGATCCCCACCTTCTTCCCGGCTTTCGCTCCCCAATGGCGCAGCGGCGAATACAGGGTGATGCCGGCACAGAGTAGCGGTGCGGTAGCCGCCAAATTCATGCCCTTCGGAATGCGCAGCACGAAGTGGCGATCGACAATGATGCTCTCTGAATAGCCGCCAAAGGTCGGACCGCCAATGACTTTTTCGGTGCCGGCATAGGTGCCGGTGTTGCCGACCTCGCAGTACTGCTCCAAGCCTTCTTTGCAGGAAGCGCAGGTGCGGCACGAATCGACCATGCACCCGACACCAACCTGATCGCCGATTTTGAAATTCGTGACCTCGGCGCCCAGTTCCACTACCTGGCCGACGATTTCGTGACCCGGTACGGCCGGGTAGACGGTGAAATGCCATTCGTCGCGGGCAAAATGCAGGTCGGAGTGACAGACGCCGCAAAAAAGGATTCTGATTTTAACGTCGTGCTTCCCCACATCGCGCCGATTGAAAACAAGCTTTTGCAGGGGTTTGTCGGCAGCCGTGGTGCCAAAGCCGGTACAGTCAATCATTGTAAACCTCCATAAACATTGATGTATCGTATCGCGCCTTACCCGCCTTCGCAGGAGTTCGCATGAGTGAGATAACCTGGGCGGCCGTCGATTCGTACTTCGAGAGCGCCTTGCTGACGGCCGATCCGATTTTGCAACAGGTCTTGGAGGCCAGCAGCGCAGCTAGGCTCCCGGCCATTCAGGTCTCGGCCTGTCAGGGAAAGATGCTGCATCTGCTGGCGTGCATGCAGTCGCCGCAGAGGATTCTCGAGATCGGAACCCTCGGCGGTTATAGCGCAATTTGCCTCGCCAGAGCGTTGCGCGCAAACGGCAAATTGGTGACCATTGAACGCGATTCTTATCACGCCGAAGTGGCGCGGCAAAATTTCGTACGCGCGGGATTGGCGGAGCAGATCGACATGCGCATCGAAGCAGCGGCCGAGGCACTGTCCAAGCTGCGCGCGGAAGGCGGTGCGCCGTTTGATTTCGTTTTCATCGATGCAGACAAGCAAAATAACCTGCGCTATGTGCAAATGGCCTTGGAGGTATCGCGACCGGGCACGGTCATGGTGGTGGACAACGTGGTGCGGGGCGGCAGAATAGTCGCAGCGGAACGCGATGCGGCTGCCGAGGGTGTGCGGCGCATGTCTGAATGGGTCGGGAAACAACCGCGCCTCAGCGCAACGGCCATTCAAACCGTCGGTGACAAGGGCTACGACGGGTTTTTAATGATGATCGTGCAAAATGCCGACGAGCCGGCGGCGTAACCAAGTCTAATGATCTCCCGAATTATCCGTCAAATGACTCGTTGCCAGATCCAGCTGCTTGCGTGCTTTGCTTACACCGGACGCAGAAACGGGCTGCGCCTTGTTGCCCCAACTGTTGCGAATGTAGGTGGCAACGTCCGCCACTTCTTGATCGTTTAGTTTCCACGCGAAGCTGGGCATCGCCAGCGGCGAGGGGCGCGTTGGACCGGTTCCGATACGCGTGCCGGCGAGGATCAAGTGCTCCACTGCAATCGGGTTCGATTGCTGCAGCATGGCATTTTTACCCAACGGTGGAAACAGGCCGGGCTGACCGACACCGTCCTCGAAGTGACAAGAGCTGCAGGCATCCGAATAGATTTCGGCACCACGTTTCATGGCATCCCCATCCGGAGCACTCGGCGACTTGTCGGGACTGGCAGCCTGGCTCTTCAAGTACACCGCGATCGCCCGCCGGTCTGCATCATTCATCAGGGAGGTGGAGTAGGTGATAACGTCGGCCATGGGGCCGCCGGCGCCGGCGCGGGCGTTGCGCCCGGTTTTTAAGTACTCCGCAATGTCTTCGGCGCTCCAGGCGCCAAGCCCGGTACGCGTATTGCCGGTCAAGTCCGGCGCGATCCAGTTGTCCAAATCGCCGCCTTGGAATTGCTGCTTCGACTTATCTCCACCCAGTGCTCCTTTCGGCGTGTGGCAGGCGCCGCAGTGGCCCAGACCATTCACCAAATAGGAGCCGCGATTCCATTCCGCAGATTGCGCGGAGTCGACGTGAAAGTCCACGGTATTGAAAAACAGCAAATTCCATCCGCCCACTGCGGAGCGAAATAAATAAAACGGCAGCTGGTTCTGAGGCGGCGTGTAG
>JAXDQN010000378.1:0-4500 GCA_034667865.1 Gammaproteobacteria bacterium | reverse complement strand
CTTTGAGCTGGCGCCGCAGAGTCGTCTGGTGGACCTGCCCGGTTACGGATTTGCCAAGGTCCCGGAACGGGTCAAGATGAAATGGTTGGCGTTGATGGAACATTACTTCAACGTGCGCGAGTCGCTGGTCGGTCTGGTGCTGATCGTCGACAGCCGGCGAGGGTTGGGCGCACAGGATGCGGTAATGCTGGAATGGATTTTGGCCCGTGACCGGCTCGCGCATGTGCTGCTCACCAAGGCGGACAAATTGAATCGCAGCGACGCGCAGCGCGTGCTCAAGGAAACACTGTCTGCGTGCGCCGACACTTCGGTGTCCGCGCAACTATTTTCGGCGCACGCAAAGCAAGGCATAGACCAGGCGCGCGAGGTCATGGACCGCTGGCTCAGCGGCACCGATAAAACTTAGGGGCTTAAAAAAGCCCCGATGGTCGCTTGGGGCAACCACCGAGGCAGACCAACCCGGCATGGGGATGACAAACCGGGTCATGCTCGCTCAGGGAGAAGAGCGAGGAGCGTCTTAAACGCTCAATTGGTTAGATGGGGATGCTTTGCGAAAGTTCCAGTCCTTCTGAACTCGAGAGTTAAGTTCTTTTCGCGAATCGTCAGGCGTCCCCGGGGTGCCTTCAAGTTGATTGATTTTGCACCAATTTTTGCGCGAACGCACTAGCTAATGAGCCTCATCCCAGTTGCGGCCAACCCCTACATCCACCTTCAATGGCACCGCAAGCTCCGCTGCGTGGACCATGTGTGTCCGTAGTTGTCCTACAAGCGATTCCACCGCGTGGTCGGCAACCTCCAAAACCAGTTCGTCGTGCACCTGCATGATGAGTCGCGCGGGCGCGCGCGAGGTAAGCAGCCACGCGTCCACCGCAATCATGGCGCGCTTGATGATGTCGGCGGCCGTCCCCTGCATCGGCGCATTGATGGCGCTGCGTTCCGCGTACTGACGCAGCGCCGCGTTGCGAGATTGAATCTCCGGCAGGTACAAGCGGCGCCCGAAAACCGTTTCCACGAACCCTGCTTCGCGCGCCTGGCGCCGCGTCTCTTCCATGTAGCGCTTCACGCCCGGATAGCGCTCGAAATAAAGATCCATGTACTTCTGCGCATCGCCGCGTGGGATTCCCAGTTGCCGCGCCAACCCAAAGGCCGACATGCCGTACATCAAGCCGAAATTGATGGCCTTCGCCGAGCGGCGCTGATCGCTGCTGACCTGATCCGCCGGGACGCCGAAAACTTCCGCTGCGGTGGCTTGATGCACATCGCGATCTTCCGCGAAGGCGCGCAGCAGGCTGGCGTCGGCGGACAGGTGCGCCATGATGCGCAGTTCAATCTGCGAGTAGTCGGCGGCAACCAATGAGTGTCCCGGCGGTGCAATGAAGGCTTGACGGATGCGCCGCCCTTCCGCGGTGCGTATCGGAATGTTCTGCAGGTTCGGATCCTGCGAGGACAGACGTCCGGTCGCGGCCACGGCTTGATGATACGAGGTGTGAATGCGGCCGGTGGCCGCATCGATTTGCAGCGGCAGATTGTCGGTGTAGGTGGACTTGAGCTTGGCGACGCCGCGATATTCCAGAATCAGTTTCGGCAGTGCGTAGGATTCGGCCAGCTCCTCGAGCACATCTTCGGCGGTGGATGGCTGACCGGTCGGTGTTTTGCGGATCACCGGTATGCCTAGTTTGCCGAACAGGATTTCCTGCAGCTGCTTGGGCGAATCCACATTGAACACGCCGCCGGCCTCCGTGTGAGCGAGCCCCTGCAGCTCCAACATGCGCGCCGCCAGCTCGGCGCTCTGCGCCTTGAGCAACTCGCGATCCACCAACACGCCGGTGCGCTCCATGCGGAACAGTACCGCCACCAGCGGCTGTTCGATCTCTTCGTACACCGAGCGCAACGCCGGAATCGCTTCGATCTGCGGCCACAGCGCCTGATGCAACTGCAGCGTGACGTCCGCATCTTCGGCGGAATATTCGGCCGCGCGGTCCACATCCACTTGATTGAAGGTGATCTGCTTGGCGCCCTTGCCGGCAACGTCCTCGAAACGAATGGTCTGCACGCCGAGGTATTTTTGCGCGCTCGAATCCATGTCGTGACGGGTGGCGACGCTGTTCAGCACATAGGATTCCAGCATGGAATCGAAGCGATGGCCGTTGAGCGCAATCTGGTAGTTGGCCAAGATGTGCGAATCGTATTTCAAATGATGGCCGAGCTTGGCCTTGGTGGCATCTTCCAAAATGGGCTTGAGCGCACCCAAGATCTTGTCCCGGTCCAGCTGCTGCGGCGCGCCGGCGTAATCGTGGCCGAGGGGCACGTAAGCGGCTTCACCGGCTGCCACCGCAAAGGCCACGCCGACGATGCGCGCCTGCATGTAATCCAGACTGTCGGTCTCGGTGTCGAAGGAAATCAGCGGTGCGGCTTTTAGTTTCTCCAGCCATCGCTCGAAAACTTCTTCCGACTCGATCTTGTGATATTCACGCCGGCGCGGCGTGGCGATTACTGCCGCAGCCCCGAGGATTACAGTTTCACCGGGGGCGCCGACGGTTTCAGCGATCACCACTTCCACTGCGCTGCCGCCGCCGGCGTCCGCCGGCGCCGATTCAGGTCCCAGCGCCCGCAGCAGCGAGCGCAGTTCCAGCCGCGTGTACAGCTCGCGCAGGCGCGGCACGTCTGGCGCGCCGGTCACCAGCTGCTCCACCGACAGCTCCAGTTGCAGCGAGGTGTCGATGGTCGCCAGTTTGCGCGACAACTCGAGAATGCTCAGTTCGCCGCGCAAATTTTCACCCACCTTGCCGCCGATTTCGGCGGCGTGCGCAATCAATGCATCGAGCGTCTGATACTGGCTCAGCCACTTCGCCGCGGTCTTGGGTCCGACGCCGGTAACGCCGGGGATGTTGTCGGAGGAGTCGCCGACCAACGCCAGGTAGTCGACGATCTGTTCGGGATAGACGTCGAATTTTGCTTTCACGCTCTCGCGATTCAAGCGGCTGTTGCTCATGGTATTGAGCAGCTCGATGTTTGGACCGACCAACTGCGCCATGTCTTTGTCGCCGGTGGAAATCAACACCTTGAAACCGGCGTCGGCGCCTTGTCGCGCCAAGGTGCCGATTACGTCGTCGGCCTCCACGCCGGTCACGCGCAGCAACGGCAATCCCATCGCTTCCACCGTGTCGTACAGTGGCTGAACCTGCGAGCGCAGATCGTCGGGCATGGGTGCGCGATGCGCCTTGTATTGATCGAACAGATCATCGCGAAAGGTGCGGCCGGGCGCGTCGAACACCACGGCAATGCGCTCGGGCGCTTCGTCCTTGACCATCTTGTTGATCATGTTGAGCACGCCGAGCACGGCTCCCGTCGGTTCCCCGCGGGTGTTGGTCAGCGGCGGCAGGGCATGGAAAGCTCGATACAAATAGCCGGAGCCATCGACCAGAATCAGTTTGCGGGCGCCCATCGCGTCACCTCAAGGGGCAGGCGTGGTCGACGGCGCGGGAGTGGTCGGCGCAGGCGTGCTTTGCGGCGCAGGTGTGTCCGGGGCGGGCTTGACTGGCGCGGGTTTGGTGCTGGGCCTGGCCGTTGACGGCAGCACGCGCTTGGGCTTCTGTTTGTCGGGGTGCACCAGCGGGCCCTTTTGGCCGCACGCCAGCATTGCCGCGGTCAAGCAAACAATTGTCAGGAGGCGCACCGCTTTCATGACGTTAAGTATACCCGCGCCCGTCCGGCGGTTTGCTCGGAACTTCTCAGGTCGCGATTCGGTCCACTGATCAGCGTATTCACGGAGATTATAGATGAAGAGGATTTCATGGACGTTTGCGGCTCTATTGGCCCTGGGGGCTTGCGGTGCCTCAACGGCGGCATTGGCGGAGGATCCCCTCGGCTTCTACGTCGGTGGCGGCGTCGGCCAATCCACTATTCGCAGCGATGACCCGGGTTATGGGTTGCCGGGCTACTTCAATGATCACCAAACGGCATGGCAGGGTGTGTTCGGTTTCCGGCCGTTGAACTCCTTTATCGGCGCGGAAGTCACGTACATCGATTTCGGCCAGCCCGGGCATCGACACCGCGACGATCCGAATTTCTTCGGTGACGATTCGCATCCCAGGGCGCCAGTCCTTTACGGCGTAGCCTATTTGCCGATACCGGTTCCCTACCTGGACGTGTTCGCCAAAGCCGGCGTGGCACGGCTGCAAATGACGCTGACTCAGTTTGAGTGCACCGATATCGGCACCGGCCCCTGCCACAGCTTCGCTGCAGTCGGCCGCGATGACATTACCCAGACCAAGTTTGCCTACGGCGCCGGCGTGCAGTCGAAGTTTCCATTCGGCTTGACCGTGCGGGCAGAATACGAACGCATCAGCTCACCTTTCGGTGATCCCGACGCGTTCATGGTCAGCGCTTTCTGGCGATTCTGATTTTCGGTTAGACGTAAATAACGAGGCGTCGCTCGCGACGCCTCGGACCCTTCTCCACTGACGCCTTTCGCAGCGCGACGCTGCGACCCTATACTGC
>JAXDQN010000377.1:0-4580 GCA_034667865.1 Gammaproteobacteria bacterium | reverse complement strand
CGCGCATGGCGCCCAAGCACATCTTGCTCAGGAAATTGAAGTTGTCTTCGTAGAACAACACCAGGTCCGGTCGGCTGGCGCTCAGCAAGCTGTCGTAGTCTTCCATGCGCTCGGCCAGCATGGCATCGAAAAAATGGACCTGGTGGCCGGCCTCGCGCAGCATGGCGACGACTTGCAGCGTGGCCAGCGGCGGATAGGGTTTCGCACGCGCAACTTGCTTGTGGTCGAGGTGCAAGAAATACGAATGACAAACCAAAATGGACAGCATCATCGCTCCCGATTACCCGGCACATTTTGCTATCGGTAGGGCGTTATAGCCCAAGAATCGCAACGCGCAGCCGTACACCGGTTTGTACCCTGGAAAGCCGATTTGGTTCAACCTCGCGTCTGATTCTGGTAATTTGGCCGCTGCGCGACGCTGCGAGCGCGTGAGGCCGTAAAAATAAAGCATTGCGAGACAGGAGTCGACTATGCCACTAAACTGGCCGCAGAGTTTATTATTGGCGACGTATCGGGCTGTCACTTGAACCCGGCCGTGACCTTCGGCGGGGGCATCGCCGCCGCCTGGGTCCTTGAGTTCATCGCCGCCGCCTGGGTCCTTGAGTTCATCGCCGGCGGCAACGGGGCCGACCCCCTCGCCGGTGGGCTGGCCACCAATGGCTATGGCGCGCATTCGCCGGGCCTCGCGCCGCTGGTGGGCGGTGGAGTCGGCGCTCTGGTGTACCGCTTCATCCACACCGGGCAACGGAGCCACCAAGCCCGGGTTTTAACCACGCTGCGTGCAGCCACCCGGCTTGTAAATGCGTTGAGTCGAGGGCGGATAATCGCAGCATTCACAACTTGGGCGTAATTGCAGCATGGCTCTCCCTCACAAGTCGATAGTGCGAGCTCGAACGTTAGACCCCGTGATTCTCAACTCGCCAATGGAGATGGGCAAGCTAAAGCGCCGCGGGCCGCAGCTGCCGGGGTTCAGATAACACACGCCCTCGCGTTCGAAAACCGCCGGCTTATGCGAGTGGCCGGAGATGACGGCCTGCACTTTCGCGCCGACCGGCTCGATGTCGAGTTGTGCCAAATCGTGGATCACATAGACGAAGGCGCCGCCCAACCTCACCATATCCGTTTCAGGCAAGTGCGCAGCCCAAGGCGCCTTGTCGTTGTTGCCTTTCACGGCGATCAGCGGTGCCAGCGATCCTAAGTCCTCGAGAATTTCTGCCGAGCCGATATCGCCACCGTGAATGATGTAGTCGCAGCCGACAAGAAAGGCGCGCGCCTCGGGGCGTAGCAAGCCGTGAGTATCCGACAGTACGCCGACGCGCAGCTCTTTCATGGATTCACAATTGAAATTGCGGCGCGTGGCGGTCCGCGCCGCAATTCCCAAGCCTCACAAATCAGCGAGTTTTAGCGCTGCCAGTGTCCTGGTTCATGATGCCAACGAGGGCCGCGTTGATCCCAATGCGCCGGCACCCAGTGGTAGCCGTGACGTTCGCGCATCATGCTGCCCGGCACCCATACGTGCTCGCGGCCGCGCCACTCCCAGTAGCCCGGCGACCAGAAGTATCCGGAGCGAGGCGCCGGAACCGTTTCGACACGCACCGGCGGCGGCGCAACGTCGATGTCGATGGCGACTCCAGCCGACGCAATGGTCGGCGCGGTGATCGCGCTGGCGGCCATGCAGAGACCTAAAAGTAACGCCTTGCGAGAAGCTTTCATGACCTAACTCCTTCTTGATGTGTCATTCGGTCATACCCAATCACCGAACTTAGTGCCTCAACGGCACGGTTGCATACTCCGTTGACGGTGGGTAGCTGTCTGTAGGACGGGAACTCAATTCCGACGGCTTGTGATGCAGCTCAAGTTATTGATGAATCTGCGGAAAAAGGCGCTACCGCTTCTGCCTTAAGTGTTGGTAACGTTCGCACGTTGCGAATAACGGGCAGCCGCCAGCCGACGAAACCCGTCACGATGGCCGTGATTCCCGCGAAACCCAATGCCACCCGCAACCCGACATGCTCGCCGAGAAATCCACCGATCAAAGCGCCCGGTCCGGCCGGCAATAAAATCAGCCAGCGCATGGTGCTGGTCATTCTGCCCAGCATGGACGCCGGCGTCACCGACTGCCGCAGCCCTAAGAAATTGATGAAAATAAAAATTGCGCCCGCGCCAAACATCAGCAGCATGACGGGATAGGCCAGAAATCCCCACCGGGTGTGCGGCGCCAAGGCCAACACCAGCCAACCGCTGCCGGAAATCACGAACCCCAGAACCATCATAGGACCGGGGCCTAGACGGCGCGCGACTCGATGGCCATTGGCACTGGCGAATATGGTACCGACGCCGAGCGCCACATAGCTCAGGCCGACCCCGCGTTCGCTCAAACCCAGTTCGTGAACCGCAAACAATATCTGCACCACCGTGGCCGCAGCGCTGCACATCTGCCAAATTCCGACGCAGGTGGCCATCGACACCAACAACGGGTGGCTACGGACGAAATTCAAACCTTCGCGCATCGCGGGCCAAAATGGGGTGCGTTCCTTGTTCGGCGTCTCCTTGACCGGCACACCGCGTAAAATGGAGGCCGAAGTGAACAGCAACCCGGCCGTCGCCAACAAAGCAAGCGGCGCTCCGGTAAGTTTGATCAGCGCGCCGGCGGCCGCCGGCCCAGTGACTTCCGCCGCCGAGGCGGCCAGCGCGTTCTTGGCATGCGCCTCCACCAAGCGTTCCCGCGGAACGATCTGCGTCAGGACAATCTGCGCGGCACTACCCGCAGTGGTATTGACCGAGCCGATCAGAAAACCGACGACATACAACCAGGGCATCGACAGCCACCCCGACCACCACGCCAATGGCACGGTGGCCACGGCCGCACAGATGCTCAGTTCCCCGACAACATACACCGGCAATTTGCGGACTCGATCCAGCATCACGCCGGTGGGCAGCGAAAACAGCGCGAAGGGCACCACTTCCATCGCCGTGAGCAGGCCCATTTGCGTCGGCCCGGCATGCAGCAGCACTGCGGCGGTCAGCGGCAGGGCCAACAAGGTCACCTGTCCGCCGAAGGAGGAAATCAGGATCGAGGTCCACAGCCGCCGATAGGTCCTGTCGCGCAATAAATCGGTGGGTGACAGGGAAAATCTTTCTCGAACGGTCATGAAGTGCGGCAGCTCCGACCAGCATTCTACACCGTAAGAAACTCCGCACGCCCGCGGGAAAGCATGGCCACACCGCCGCCGGCCGCAGCGTCGCCCGCGCGACGCTCAGCCTAAGCGTCGGTTACTTGCGTGGCGCGAAAATCTCGTCCAGCCTCGCGGGCGTAGCCGAGTCGCGCTCCAGCCGCGGATAGCGCAAGCCGTCGTGATAATTCAAATTGATGACACGGTAGCGCTCGCCATTCTTCACGATCAATTCGATCGGCGCCGAATTGCCTTTGGCAGCGCGAATCGCATCCTTGAGAATTTCCGCGCTATACGCCGCGCCATTCACCGCCAGCAACTGCGAGCCTTCGGTCAGCTTGGCCTTGTAGGCGGGGCTGTCCCACACCACGGTGGAAATCGTAGACTCTTTGGAGTCGAGATCCACGCCGATCGAAAACGTCAGGCTGACCCGCTTGCGCGAATCGTCGACGCTTTTTTGGTAGTCACTCGGGGTGTCGACGAACACCACCTTGTAGCCGCCGCGCTTCACGCCGTCTTCGAAGGGCGGCTGACCGACCCCGTCCAGGCGCGCATGCAGAAAAGCTGCCCAGTCGTAGGGTTGCACGGCATTCAAGGCCTTTACTAAATCGTCAAAGGTGTAGGTCACCGGCACGAAGCTGCCGTCATTGATGCCGAAGAATGATTTGGCGAAATCATCCAGCGAGCGCTTGCCGCCGGACTTCTCGCGAATCAGCGTATCGGCATCCAGCCAGACCATCGCGCCTTCCGGATAGTAGTCCTCGAAGCGCTGCCAATCGCGCCACGGCATCGGGCGACGCGGATTGATGATGGGATCCTTGGTGGTGTCTTCCAGCGCGCGCCAGCGGCGGCCTCCTTGTACCTCGAAGTAAGCGGCGGTCAGCGCCAATTGATCCAAGGCCTGTTGTTGGGTCCATAAACCCGACCGGGCGGCGAGCACTTCGCCCCAGTACTGGGTCTGCCCTTCGTACACCCACAGCAAGCTGTCTTGCATGGGGACGTTGTAGTTAGGCGTCCAAAGATCGGCCGGACGGCGGAATTTGCCGTTCCAGGAATGCGTGTACTCATGCGACAACAAGTCGCGGCCTGAGGCGTATTTATTCCATTCGAGAAAGGCCTCCGGATTGGCGCCATCCTCGCTGGACTGATGATGTTCGAGTCCATTTTGTTCGACCTGGTCGCTCAGGGAGTACAAGAAATCATAGTGAGAATAGTGATGCGAACCGAACACCTTGTAAGCCTGCTGCACCAGTGATCGATAGATGGCCAATTGCTCAGGCTTCACCACCATCAATTCCGGCCGATCGGCAAATATGTCCATGTTCACAGGGACAGGACCACTTGGATCCAACTCCAAGCGCTGCGAATAGCGGCCGGCGTACAGCGGGCTGTCGACCACGGTTTCGA
>JAXDQN010000376.1:0-3886 GCA_034667865.1 Gammaproteobacteria bacterium | reverse complement strand
AGCAGCGGCTACACGGACATCGATGTGCCCGCGCCCGAATAGCGGTCTCTTGCGATACCTGTTTGCAGGTTTGGCGATGCTGGCGGTGTGCGGCGGCGCGGCGCAGGCCGCGGCGCCCGAACCCGTGCTGCGGCCCATGTATTTCGAGCATCTCACCGCTCGCGATGGCCTGTCGCAGAGCACGGTCAATGCAATCCTGCAGGATTCGCAGGGCTACGTCTGGCTGGCCACCGAGAGCGGACTCGACCGCTACGACGGCTATTCAATCCGCGAGTTCCGCCGTGAGCGCGGCAATGAACGCGGGCTGGCCAACGACTATATCTGGGCGCTCGCCGAAGATGCGCAGGGCGATCTGTGGGTGGCCACCGACGGCGGCGGCGTGGCCCGCTGGGAGCGGCGCACCGAGCAATTCCAACAGTTCAGGCACGATGCCCACGATCCGAATTCGCTGGCCAGCGATGCGGTGCGAACGCTGCTCATCGATGCCAAAGGACGAGTGTGGGTGGGTACGCTGGCCCAGGGTCTGGACGTACTCGATCCGAAGAGCGGCAAGGTACAGCACTTTCGTCACCGCGACGGTGATCCGCATTCGTTGCCGGCGGACGCCATCGGCGCACTGTACGCCGACCATCACGGCAACATCTGGGTAGGCACCGACGCGGGCTTGAGCCGCTATGAGCCCTCGTTCAACGGATTCGTGAGTTACGCCGCGGCGTCGGACGGTGTCAATTTCAGCGACCAACGCATTCGCGCCATCCGCGAGGACCATGCCGGCATCCTCTGGGTGGGAACTTACCGCGGCGGCCTGAATCGTCTCGAGCCCGACACCGGTCGCTTGACGGCATTTCATCATGACGCCAAGGACCCGCATTCGCTTAGCAACGATCGTGTTTTGGCGGTGCTGGAGGATGACGCGCGCCGCTTGTGGGTGGCGACGGCCGACGGACTCAATCTGTTCGATCGCAACACCGGCGGCTTCGCGCGCTACAGGCGGCAAGCCGACGACCCGCAGAGCTTGCGCGACAGCGATGTGATGTCGCTGTATCAGGATCGTGGCGGCATCCTCTGGGTGGGTACGCGCAACAGCGGTGCCAGCCATTGGAATCCGCGCAGTTGGTTGCTGGGTCACTATGCCGACGAAGCGCTGCACGACAAACCCGTCGGCGCTTTCGCGGACGACGGCGTCGGCAAAGTGTGGGTGGGCACTATCGGCGGAGGCCTGCTTGAAATCGATGCCATGCAGCATCGCGAAAAGCATTACGGCGCCGGCGGCGAGGGCGCGGTGCATTTGAGCGACGATCGCGTGATGTCGCTGCTGTACGATCCGCGCGGCGCTTTGTGGATCGGCACGATGACCGGCGGCCTGAATCGATTGGACATTGCCAGCGGCAAGATCAGCGTATTGCGCTCGGTCGCCGCGGATGAGGCGACACTGCCCGCCAATGGCATCATGAGCTTGTATCGCGATCGCTCCGGCACCCTGTGGGTGGGAACCTATGGCGGCGGATTGGCCAGCATCGACGATGCCACCGGCAAAGTGTCCCGCTATCCCTACGGTGCGTCGATCGCATCGGCTCTGAGCAGCTCGCGCGCCAGCGCCATCATCGAAGATGCGCTCGGCAACCTGTGGATAGGCACCGAAGGCGGGGGACTCGATCTGCTGGATCGCAGGAGCGGCAAATTTCATGCCTATCGGCGCGATGACAAGGATTCGAGCAGCCTCAGCGACGATACCGTGTATGCGCTGCATGTGGATGCGCGCGGCGATCTGTGGGTCGGTACCGCGGGCGGCGGCTTGAATCATGTGATCGGCAGTTCCGCGGCACCCGACTCGGTGCATTTCGAAACCGAAACCAGCTACATCGGCACCTCCAGCCAGGTGGTGTACGGCATCGAATCGGATCAGCAAGATCGCCTCTGGCTCAGCACCAACAACGGCTTGGTGCGATTCGATCCCGCCACGCATGTGGTGAAGCAATTGCATCGGGTTCATGGCTTGCAGGACGAAGAGTTCAATTTCAACGCGCACTATCGAAGCGCCGATGGAACTTTATTTTTCGGCGGCAACAACGGCTTCAATGCCTTCTCCTCCGATCAGATCGCGCCCGATGCCCCGGCGCCGCGCGTGGTGTTGACCACCGCCGCCAAACTGAATCGACCCGTAGATCCGCAAGATCTGCCGTCGGCGGACAAACCGCTGTCGTTGGCGTATGACGACAAACTGCTCACCCTGGATTTCTCCGCGCTGGACTTCACCTCGCCGAGCAATAATCACTACGCTTACAAGCTCGAGGGATTCGACAGCAGCTGGATCGAAGCGGGCGCCTTGCACCGCGCCACCTATACCAACCTCGACGCCGGCGATTACGTGTTCCAGGTGCGAGCCGCAAACGCCGACGGCATTTGGAGCGACGCGCCCTTGAGCGTGCCGGTGCACGTGGCGCCGGCGCCGTGGAATACGGCGCTGGCGCGCACCGGATATCTGCTCGCGGCGCTCGGGTTGTTGTTCTACCTGTGGCGCCAGCAACGGCGCCGGCGCGACAGTCAGCTGCGCTATCGGCGCGAATTGGAGCATACGGTGCGCGTGCGCACCCACGAGTTGGAAGAGCGCAATCAGCAGCTGCAAGTATTGAGCCGCGCGAAGAGCGATTTCGTGGCGCGCATGAGCCATGAGCTGCGCACGCCGATGAATGGGGTGCTGGGGATGACCAGCCTATTGCTCGACACCCGCATCGACCCGGCGCAGCGCCGCTTTGCGGAGGCGATCCATCGATCGGCAGATTCGCTGTTGGCCATCGTGGACGATGTGTTGGATTTCTCCAAGATCGAGGCCGGCCGTTTGCAGCTTGATCCGGTCGAGTGCGATTTGATCGAACTGGTGGAACAGACCGTGGAGATGCTGGCGGCGCGCGCGGCAACCAAGGGAATAGAACTGCTGTGCGATACGCCAGCCATGCCCCTGCCGCGCGTGCGGGTCGACGCGGTGAGATTACGGCAGGTATTGGTCAATCTCGGCGGCAACGCAGTGAAGTTCACCGAGCGCGGCGAAGTGATTTTGCGGGTGCGCGTGCTGCCCTCGGAAGCAGCGAACCTGCAGCTGCGGCTCGAGGTGGCGGACACCGGCGTCGGCATCGCACCGGAAAGTCAGACACGTATTTTCGAAGAGTTCGCGCAAGAGGATGCGTCCACCACGCGCCGCTTTGGCGGCACCGGCCTAGGATTGGCGATCTCGCGCCAATTGGTGGAATTGATGGGCGGAGGCCTGTCCCTGGTCAGTACGCCGGGCAAGGGATCGACTTTCTCTTTCGACCTGACCTTGCCCCTGGTGGATGCGCAAGCCCCCGCGCCGGCCCCGCTGCGTGGCTTGAACGGCCTGAAAGTGCTGATCGTGCAAGACAACGCTGCTGCGCGCGCGTTGATCGGCGCGGCATTGCAGGTGTGGTCGGCGCGACCCACACAGGCGGCATCGCTGGCCGAGGCCAAACAGATTGCGGCGCAGGCTTCCTTCGATGCGGTGATCATCGATGATTGGCTGATCGGCGAGTCGCACAGCCTATGGAAAGAGTTGCGCATCCGCCAACCCGTCAGTCTGCGCACCGTGCGCCTATTGAGCTTCGTCAGCTTAGGGTCCGACACTCTGACTGGTCAGGCACTGTTCGACATGGAGCTGACCAAGCCACTGCGCTTGGCCGATCTGCACCGTGTGTTGATCGGCTGTGCCGAAGATGGCGCCGACAATCGCGAGCGTATCATCGTGCAGCAGCCTCGGCCCACGGGCGTACTGCCGCCGCTGACGGGACGCGTGTTGGTGGTCGAGGACCAGCCGCTGAATCGTGAAGTGGCCATCGGCATTCTTTCTTCGCTTGGGTTACAAGTTGAGACCGCC
>JAXDQN010000375.1:0-9101 GCA_034667865.1 Gammaproteobacteria bacterium | reverse complement strand
GCCATCGTTGCAGTTGCTGCCGCAAAAACTGTCGTCGCACCGCCTGCCGTCGTCGGCGGCAATCTCCAAGCTGGCGACGGTCGTGAACTTCGTGGAAGCGCGCCGCAATCCTCTGCTCGCGCCCTTGATGATATTGCTGATGTATCCGTTGCTGACCGCCATCATGGCTGAACGCTGGCGTAGCGCGCATGGCGGCGCCGTGCGCGCCTGGCTGGCCATCCTCGGAGAGATTGAAGCTTTGGCATCCCTGGCACGATACGGCTACGAGCACCCCGACGACACGCTACCGGTCTTTCTGGAGGGCGCAGCCACCTTTCGCGGATTCGAGCTAGGCCACCCGCTGCTGCCGGCAGCCTCCCGGGTCAGCAACGATGTGAGCATTGCAGACGCCACGCGCATTCTGTTGGTCAGCGGCTCGAATATGTCCGGCAAGAGTACTTTGCTGCGCACCATTGGCATCAATACGGTACTCGCCATGGCCGGCGCCCCGGTGCGCGCCCGGCGCTTGGAACTCACGCCGCTGCAAGTCGGCGCCAGCATTCGCGTCAATGACTCACTGCACGAAGGCAGCTCGCGCTTCTACGCCGAGATCACCCACCTGCGTCAGTTGTTCGAGCCATCCCGATTGCCATTGCTGTTTCTACTGGACGAACTACTGCAAGGCACCAATTCTGCCGACCGCCGCATCGGCGCCCAGGGCGTGATCCGCGCACTGCTGAATAAGGGAGCCATCGGCTTGGTCAGCACCCACGATTTAGCGCTGACCGATCTTGCCGGCCTGGATGCGCAGGCGCTGGTCAATGTGCACTTCCAGGATGAACTCAAGGACGGCAGACTGCTGTTCGATTTCAAATTGCATCCCGGCATCGTCACCAAGAGCAATGGCATCGAGTTGATGCGGTCGATCGGGTTGGACGTGTAACCTGATCCCTTGGCCGCGATCATAACAACGTTATTGTAATCAAAAGCTTGTAGGTAACCTGGATAACCTGATTTGCGCCGAGCACGTCATGCCGGCCCACGCTTGGCCAATTCGCTTGACGTTCCTGTCGCTACGCGGATACTCCCGTTATGAACTGGCGAAATCGCATTGGCACCGATCCGTCTATTTGCCACGGTAAAGCTTGCATTAATGGCACGCGAATTATGGCGTCCGTGGTGCTGGACAACCTTGCGGCAGGCTGCTCTGTTGATGAGATCGTGAAGCTTTATCCCACGCTCCACCGAGACGACGTGGCTGCTGTCGTCGCGTACGCTGCCGAGCTGGCAAGCGAGCGGGTCGTTGTCACCAGCGTGGCGTGAAGTTCAAGCTTGACGAAAATCTGTCGCCGTCCCTAGCGACTTTGTTTGCTTCGACCGGACACGAAGCTCATTCAGTGGTGCAACAAGCATTGGGTGGCCAATCTGACGAGCGCGTTATCGACGTTTGCGCCGAGGAGCAGAGGGCGCTCGTAACGCTCGACTTGGACTTCTCCAATATTCTTGCTTACCCGCCTGCTACGTTTACGGGCATCGTCGTTCTGCGTTTGACCAACCAAGCGCACGTCTCAGTTGAGGCCGCTATCGGAAGAGTCTTGGAATTGCTGTCGCAGGAGCCTCTCCTAGGTAAGCTCTGGATCGTGGAAGATCATCGCATCAGAATTCGCGGATAGTCGCCAGTCATGTTTATCACCCATTTGGCGGCCTGCGCGATACGCCGGTCACCTTGCTAATGAAAGTTACGCGACGCCACCACCAAGTCGCCCAACAACGACGATAGGTTCGTTAAGCGCGCAGCGATGACATGCTGCACATCACCCTCGCGCTGCAACTTGCCCTGGACCTCGAGCAAACGCGACTCCAGCAACGGCGCGCGCTGCTCGACCGCGATGCGGTTCCATATGATGAGATTCACATAGCCGGTCTCATCTTCCATGGTGACGAAAGTGACGTTGCCCACGCCCGGCCGCTGGCGCGTGATCACCAGCCCCGCGGTGCGCACTGATTTTCCATTGGGCAGCTCCCATAGTTGCTGGGCCGGCACTATTCCGCGACGCTGCAGCTTGTCACGCAGGAGTGCCAAAGGATGACGCCGCAACGTCAGGCCGGTGCTGCCATAGTCAGCCAGAATATCCTGGCCCTCGCGCGGCGCGCGCAGCAACGGCGTGCCCTCCTCGGCAACCGTCGCCGCAGGCAACAAGGGTAGCGCGCGCTCCACACCCGTGACCTGCCACACCGCCCGATGCCGATGCCCTACCATCCGCAACAGGGCATCCGCCGCAGCCAAAGCCTCGAGATCGCGTCGATCCAACGCCGCGCGTTCCGCCAGATCCGCAATGCTGTCGAAGTGGCGCGTAGCGCGCGCAGTCACCACTCGCGTGCCGCCTTCCTTGGACAGCGATTTCACCAGCCGCAACCCCAGACGCAGCGCCGGCCTGCCATCATCGCGCCGCTCCAAGGTGCAATCCCACTCGCTCATCGCCAAATCCACGGGTCGCACTTCCACGCCGTTGGCGCGCGCATCGCGCACCAACTGAGCCGGCGCATAGAAGCCCATGGGCTGGCTGTTCACCAAGGCCGCGCAGAAGGCTGCGGGTTCGTAATGTTTGAGCCACGCCGAGGTGTAGACCAGCAATGCGAAGCTGGCGCTGTGACTTTCCGGAAATCCGTATTCACCAAACCCTAGTATTTGATTGAAGATCTGATTCGCAAAAGCTTCCGTATAACCGCGCTCGCGCATGCCATTGATGAGCTGATCTTGGAATGGTTCGAGGCCGCCCTTGCGCTTCCAGGCCGCCATGGCGCGGCGCAGCCGGTCGGCCTCGCCCGGCGTGAAGCCGGCGGCGACGATAGCCAACTGCATCACCTGTTCCTGAAAAATCGGCACACCCAAGGTGCGTTGCAGCACTTCCTTGACGGCCTCGCTCGGATAGGTCACGGGCTCCTCGCCGCTGCGCCGGCGCAAGTACGGATGCACCATCTCGCCTTGGATGGGACCGGGGCGCACGATGGCCACTTCGATCACGAGATCGTAGAAGTTGCGCGGCCTCAAGCGCGGCAGCATGGACATCTGCGCGCGCGACTCGATTTGGAACACGCCGGTGGTCTCGGCGCGGCAAATCATGTCGTACACCGCGCTGTCCTCGCTCGGGATGCTGGCCATCTCCAGCTCACCGGGGACTGCGGCCGAACCGCCGAATTGGTTCACCAACCCAAAGGCACGGCGAATGGCGCTCAACATTCCCAAGGCCAGCACATCGACCTTCAACAATCCGAGTGCGTCCAGATCGTCCTTGTCCCACTGGATCACGGTGCGATCCACCATGGAGGCATTTTCGATGGGCACCAGTTCATCCAGGCGGCCGCGCGCAATTACGAAGCCGCCCACATGCTGCGACAGATGACGTGGAAAGCCTAAGATTTCTGCGGTGAGTGCGATCAGCCGGGCAATCACCGGATCCTGCGGATCGAAACCCGAAGCCCGGATGCGCTCAGGATCGACGCGCTGGCCATCCCACCACTGCATGCCGCGCGCCAGCCGGTCGACTTGCGCCAGATCCAACCCTAAAGCCTTTCCTACATCCCGCAAGGCGCTGCGCGGCCGATAGCAAATCACCGTGGCTGCCAAGGCCGCGCGCTCACGTCCATACTTGCCGTAAATATACTGAATGACTTCTTCGCGCCGTTCGTGCTCGAAATCCACATCGATGTCCGGCGGTTCATTGCGCTCCTTCGAAATGAAGCGCTCGAACAGCATGGCCATGCGCGAAGGATCCACCTCGGTGATGCGCAGGCAGTAGCACACCGCGGAGTTGGCCGCCGAACCGCGCCCCTGGCATAAAATATTCTGCGAGCGCGCATAGTCGACCACATCGTGCACGGTCAGAAAGAACGGCTCGAATTTCAGTTCTTCAATCAGACGCAGTTCATGTTCGATATTCTCGCGCACGGCGGCAGGCGCGCCTTGCGGCCAGCGGTAGGCGCAGCCCTGCAGGGTCAACGCGCGCAGATGGCTGGTAGGCGTCTCGCCTGGCGGCACGATTTCTTCCGGGTACTCATAGCGCAGCTCATCCAGCTTGAAGCTGCAGCGCTCGGCTATCCTTAAGGTTTGCGCCAGCAAGGACGCAGGGTACAGCTCTTGCAATCGCGGCAAGGGCCGCAGGCAGCGCTCGCCGTTGGGATATAAGGCATAACCCGCGGAGTGCAGCGGCTTGCCTAACCGAATCGCCGTCAACACATCCTGCAGCGCGCGGCGGCGGCGCGCATGCATGTGCACGTCGCCGGCGGCGACGCAGGGTAATTCCAGACGCTCGCCCAGCGCTTGCAGGAGCGCCAAGCGCCGTGTATCGATGCCGCTGGTGAGCAGCTCCACCCCAATCCACAGGCGGCCGGCGAAGCGCTCGCGCAGCCATGCGCCATCCGTCTCCTGCTGCGGTAGCGTCTCTTTGTCCGTGCTCGGCAGCCAGATAATCAAGCAACCGTCGAGTGCGTCCTCGAGATCGGAACGTGTCAGCGCGTAACGGCCTTTGACGCTGGCGCGGCGCGCCTTGCTGATCAAGCGGCTGATGGCGCCATAGGCCGCGCGGTCCGTGGCCAGGACCGCCAGTTTCAATGCGTCAGCACAGTTCATCTCGGTGCCGATGATCAGCGGCAGTCCTGCCGTCTTGGCGGCGCTATGGGCGCGCACCACGCCGGCCAGCGAGCATTCATCGGTCAGCGCTAATGCGTGGTACTCCAGTGCCTTGGCTTGAACGACCAGCTCTTCAGGTTGCGAAGCGCCGCGCAGAAAAGAAAAATTGCTCAAGGCGTGCAGTTCGGCGTACATGAGTCACGCAAACACGCCGTGCAAGTACCACTGCCCGGTATGACGTTCCTGAAACACCCACAGCCGCGCCCCCTGCGCTTGACGCGCGATGTAGTAATCGCGCGCCACGCCTTTGCCATCCCACCAGCCGCTTTCGATGCGCTCAGGCCCTTGCAGTAACTTAAGCGCACAGATAGGCAACGGTTCGGCCAGCAGCCATACCGGTCGGGGCATTTGCGGCTCAATCACAGCTGTTTCTTTCTTGGACGCAGAACCCAAAGGCAACGCCCGCACCCTGCCCCATGCCGCTTCAGGACGATGTTCCTCGATCAGGCACACGCCGTAGACGGCTGCTTCGCCCAAGCGCGCGCGCAAGCGCTCCACCAATTGCGGCGCGGTATCGCGGCTGCTGGCGCCGGTCAGTCCGGCAAACACATCCAATGAACTGGCCGACAGCGCCCGCAGTGAGCCTGAGATCAGTTCCAAGCCGCGCACCGGCGCTTTGAGTTCCAGACGCGTCAGCTTTTGCGACAACACATCGGACAAGCGGCGTCGTTCGCTGGTGATGCTGGCCAATCCCAAGCGCACCCGGGTCGCCGGCAACTCGCGATGCCGCAGTCGCAGCTGCAGGGCCTGCACGCCGGCCTGACGGTGGCGCAGGAATTGCGCACAGCGCTCGATCAGAGGTTCGAGCGCTTTTTCCAAATAAGCGACGTGGTCGATTTCCGCTTCGAAATCGCAGCGCTCGCGAAAGCGTTCGCGCGGCAGGAATGCCCGCCGCGGCGCGGGCTGTTTTGCCACAGCGATATCGAGATCGCGCACCACGGCGGGACTTAAGCGGCGCGCCAGACCGCCGCGCGGCAGGCGCAGCATTTCTCCGACCTGCGTGATACCCATCGCGCGCAGCGTTTGCAATCGCTCGGCATCCCACGCCGTGCAGGCAATAGGTACCTTCGCCAGCAGGCTCGGCAGCATACCGGCATCATCACCATGCATGCCGGCACCCGCGCGCGCCAGCCACAGTGCCGCAAGAGTCGAGGGCGTCGTGGCGCTCTGCGACTTCAACCCCAGCCGTTGCCAACAAGCATCGATCGCGGTCTGCAAGATTTGCAGCGAACCGAATAACCGGATGCTGCCTTTGATTTCCAGCAGCAGCGCGTTAGGCGCCTCGATGCTGACGAAGGGAGTAAAGGCCTGCGCATGCGGGCAAAGTTTTTGCAGCTGCTCGAATGCGTGTTCGGCAAGGGCTAATTCGGGAAACACCACCGCATACCAGAGCTGTTTGAGTCGCGGTGCGCGACCAATAGGAGACGGTACCGCAATGGGTGGTGCCGGCGATGCAAGCGGCGCAGCGACTTCCGCCGTGGCGAATAAATCAGCCGTCCGCCATTTCGCCGTCGGCGATTTCATAGCCCGGCAAGATCAACAGGCCCGGGTCGGCCGCCTTGCACCTTGATTAAATCAAGATGCGCCTCATGCTCACCCTGCGTCATCAACAAGCGCAAGCTGGCGGGCGAGGATTCGAAGCGATGTCGTCCCGGTCGGAACAGCACGCCGAGTGCACCGCCCGCTTCAGCCGCCAACTTCAGACGCCGCAGCCAGCGATCATCGGTGCCCTTCAGCCACAACAGCACAGCGGCGCAAACCCCGGAACTCAATGCCTGTTCCGCAGCCCACAAGGCTTCGGTGGCTGAATTGGGCCGCACCACCAGCAAACGCTCCAACTCGATCCCTTGCTGCGCTAAGGCAGGTGCGTAAGGCTCGTGAGGGGGAGCAATCCAGACAATCCAGGGACTGTCCACGGTGCCGGTGCGATGTTGGCAGGCCACCAACGCCGGTAGGAATAATTGCACTTCACCGAGGCCGGACTCATCCAGCAGTACCTCGATGAGCGACGCCGTCGGCCACCCGCCACCCGGCAAACGGGCATCTAGCGAGCTTCTACCGGTGGACCAAACCGGACGAGCGGGGGCAGCCGAGGCGTCTTTTAACTTCCAGACACGTGCATCGGCCAAGATATCCGCAAGAGTCGATACCTCACGCGGCATCCACGTCTTTACCACGACGCAGCACACCGACAACCACCCCTTCGATAATCATGGGCTCTTCTTTTAGATCGACACGAATGGGTTCGAAATCGGCGTTCTCCGGCATCAGCCACACGATGGTGCCTTCCTGTTTGTAACGCTTCACGGTGACTTCGTTTTCCAACCGCGCGACCACGATCTGACGATTGCGCACCTCAGGGGTGCGGTGCACGGCAACTAAATCGCCATCCAGAATGCCGGCATTTTTCATACTCATGCCCTGAACTTTCAGCAGATAATGCGGCTGCGGCTGAAATAACTGCGGATCGATTTGATAACGCTTTTCGATATGTTCCTCGGCCAAGATCGGACGACCGGCGGCCACGCGGCCAATGAGGGGCAGACCCAGCTGTTCGCGTAAAATGTCTTTCAGCTGGATGCCGCGAGAGGCGCCGGGGATCAGGTCGATGACGCCTTTGCGCTGTAAGGCACGCAAGTGTTCTTCGGCGGCATTCGGTGATTTGAATCCCAAGGTCCGGGCTATTTCCGCGCGGGTGGGCGGCATGCCACTCTCCAAAATAGCGTCTTGAATGAGCCTGAGGATCTGGGTTTGGCGCGGGGTAAGGTCCGACATGGCATCACCTGTATATGTAGACAGTGACTGGTATTATATACAGTCCTGGGGTTCTGGCAAGAAATGAAACGCGACGAAGACAATGATTCAGGGCTCGGAATGGACCAACCCATCACCCGGCGCGACTTTTTGAACGGCATGGCCATCGCCGCCACCGCCGCGCTGCCGATCGGCGCCGCATTCGCGCACGGCGATTCACCGCTCGCCGGCCCCCTGCCCGCCGCCGCCCAAGATGCAGCCGGCTACTACCCGCCGCTGCTCACCGGCCTGCGTGGCAACCACCCCGGATCATTCGAAGCCGCCCATGCGCTGCGCGACGGCGCCAGCGGACCCGCGCCCACGGACACCGGTGAGGCCTACGATTTGATCATCGTCGGCGCCGGCATCAGCGGCTTATCCGCCGCCCATTTCTACCGAGCTCGGACCTCGCCTCGCGCCCGCATTCTGATTCTCGACAACCACGACGACTTCGGCGGCCACGCCAAGCGCAACGAATACCATCTCGATGGCGCCTTGCACCTGATGAACGGGGGCACCCTGGAAATCGACAGCCCGCGTCCCTACAGCCGCGTCGCCACCGGCTTGCTGCACACGCTCGGCATCGATGTGGCAAAACTCGCGCAATCCACGCAGCATCCGAAATTCTACGAACAACGCGGCATGCGCGCCGGCATATTCTTCGACCAAGAAACCTTCGGCGCCGACAAACTCGTCATCGGCAGCGGCGAGACGCCCTATTGGCAGAAGCTCGACACCGCACCGCTATCGGCGCGCGCTTGCGAACAGGTCGCACAGATTCAGCAGCAAAAAATCGACTACCTGCCCGGTCTTACTTCCGAGGCAAAAAAAGACCGCCTCTCTCGAATCAGCTACGAGGCATTCTTGCGCGATGTGGTGCGCGTCGAGCCGAGCGTGTTGAAGTTCTACCATGCACGAACCATGGGCGAATGGGGTGTCGGCACCGATGCGGTCTCCGCACTCGATTGCTGGGGCTTTGGCCTGCCTGGATTTCAAGGCATGGAACTCAGCAAAGGCTCGATCCGGCGCATGGGTTACACCCCGGCCGGGTATGAAGACACCGGTGGCTCCTCAAAATTGCATTTTCCAGACGGCAACGCCACCGTCGCGCGCCTGCTGGTGCGCGACTTATTGCCGCGCGCGCTGCCCGGCAAGGGTGCTGACAATGCGGTCACCGCGCGCGTCGATTATTCGCAATTGGATCGTGACCACACGCCGATCCGCCTGCGTTTGAACAGCACCGTTATACGCGTCAAACACTTGGGCGACCCCAGTTCCGCCAGCGAGGTGCAAGTAACCTACCTGCGCGACGGCAGCGCCTTTACGGCACGCGCACGCGGGGTAGTTCTGGCCTGTTACAACATGATGATCCCCTACTTGTGTCCGGAGCTGCCCGCGTCGCAACAGCAAGCACTGAAGAGCTTGGTCAAGACACCGCTGGTTTACACCACGGTAGCCTTGCGGAATTGGCGCGCCTTCGACCAGCTCAAGCTGCACAGCGTGTATTCACCGGGTAGCTATCACACCAATTTCAGGTTAAACCCGCACGTCGATATAGGCGAGTATCGCAGCGTGGCATCGCCGCAAGAGCCGATCCTGCTGCACATGGTGCGCACGCCATGCAATCCGGGATTGCCGG
>JAXDQN010000374.1:0-4996 GCA_034667865.1 Gammaproteobacteria bacterium | reverse complement strand
GCGGTGCGCTACAGCCCCCAAGGGGAATCCGTGGACATATCCATCACTCGCGGCGCCGGACTCGAGATCGTGATACGCGATCGTGGCCCGGGCGTGCCGCCGGCAGATTTGGAGCGCATCTTCGAGCCGTTTTACCGCGTGGCTGAATCACGCGACCGCGACAGCGGCGGCGAAGGTATTGGCCTCGCCATCACCTCGCGCGTCATGCGGGCGCATGGCGGGACCGCCAAGGCCGGCAATGCAGCCGGCGGTGGACTCGAAGTGCGACTTAGCTTGCCGGAGGCCAGTCTCGCTGTTTAGCATGCTCTCATGAGCCTGTTCCAAGAAGCCTGCAAGTACATCCCCGGCGGCGTGAATTCTCCGGTGCGCGCATTCCGCGGGGTCGGCGGCGAACCCGTCTTCTTCAAGCGCGCCAAAGGCGCCCACGACGAGTCAGCCGACGGACGGCGCTTCATCGACTATGTCGGCTCATGGGGTCCCATGATCTTGGGTCATGCCCATCCGCAAGTGATCAAAGCGGTGCAGGAAGTTGCCGCCGACGGCTTGAGCTTCGGGGCGCCCACCGAACTCGAGACTCAGCTGGCGCGACGCGTCACGCAGCTCATGCCCTCGATCGAGCGGGTGCGCTTCGTGAGTTCAGGCACCGAGGCCACCATGAGCGCCATTCGCTTGGCGCGCGGCTTTACCGGACGCGACACCATCATCAAGTTCGAAGGCTGCTACCACGGCCATTCCGATTCGTTGTTGATCAAGGCCGGCTCAGGCGCACTCACTCTGGGGGTACCGACCTCCCCCGGTGTGCCCAAAGCCCTCGCCGCGCACACCGTCACGTTGAACTACAACGATGCCGATCAGGTCCAGCGCGTAATGCGTCAAATCGGCGAGCAGGTTGCGTGTGTGATCGTTGAGCCGGTGGCGGGCAATATGAACTGCATTCCGCCGGCGCCGGACTTTCTGCAGACACTGCGGCGCGAATGCGACCGTGCCGGCGCCGTGCTGATTTTCGACGAAGTGATGACCGGTTTTCGCGTCGCGCTGGGCGGCGCGCAGGCCCTGTACGGCGTGCGTCCGGATCTCACCACCTTGGGGAAAATCATCGGCGGCGGCATGCCGGTGGGCGCCTTCGGTGGCCGGCGCGACATCATGGAGCTACTGGCGCCTCTCGGCCCCGTCTATCAGGCCGGCACGCTGTCCGGAAATCCCGTCGCCATGATTGCAGGCCTGACCACGCTGGAGCTGATCAGCGTCCCCGGTTTTCACCAGCGCTTGGGCGCGATGACCGATGTGCTGATCGAGGCACTAGCCGCCGCGGCCGCTGAAACCGGTGCGCCGTTCGCCACCAATCATGTGTGCGGCATGTTCGGCTTCTTTTTCACAGCCGAGCGTCACGTCGATCGCTATGAAAAAGTGATGGCTTGCGACGTTGAGCGCTTCAAACGATTCTTTCACGGCATGCTTGACGAGGGAATCTACCTAGCGCCCTCTGCATTCGAGGCCGGCTTCCTGTCGGCGGCTCACACGGCCGCCGACATCGAGGCGACGGCAGCGGCGGCGGCGCGCGTAATGGCCAAGGGCTGACCGCGTGCGCGCCTTTTGCTGGTTCGTGGGCGCCATCGTGCTGGCCGGCGTGATCGGCGCCGCCCTCGCCTACCCCGCATTCGAGCTCACCACCACTTTTGCCCACTTTGCGTTTCATCGGGTTGCCGGCCGCATCGCCATGTTGGTCTTGATCGCAGAACTGGTCTGGGTCTGCCGGCATTTAAGACTCAATACCAAGCGCGACTTCGGTTATGGCCTGCCGTGGCGCCGATTTCTCAAAGTGAGCGTCGCATGGTCGCTCATCGGCATGGCCACTGCGGCGCTGGGCGCGGCGTTTTTGCTCGGCACCGGTCTGCGGGTCGTCGACCCTGCGTTCGCCGTCTCGGCATCGAGCCTGTTGAGGATCTTTGCGGTGGGCGTCGCCTCCGGCATTGCCGTCGCATTGCTCGAGGAAACCGTGATGCGCGGCGCCATGCATACGGCCATTCAACGCGATGCCGGCCGATGGACCGCCGCGCTGCTCACGGCGCCGCTGTTCGCCGTGCTGCATTTTTTCGCCAAGGTACGCATACCCCCCGAGGAGGTCGGCTGGGGCAGCGGCTTCGATTTGCTGGCGCGTTCCTTCGCGCCGCTCGCGCATGCTTCGCTGGTGTTCGATTCGTTTGTGTCGTGGTTGTTGTTAGGCCTGATCTTGAGTCTCACGCGTGCACTCACCGGCAACATCGCCGTCGCCATCGGCTTGCACGCCGGCTGGGTCATTATCTTGCGCATGCTGCAAGAAGCGACCAATGGCGGCAGCGCGCCCGCATACGCCGCATGGGTGGGAAGCTTTGACGGCTTGCTCGGGTACTGGTTGCTGCCGTGGGGCGTAGCCATTGGCGCGGGGCTGTGGCTCACACGCACGGCGTGGGTGCCCGTGGCTAAAACCTGAACTACTTCTCCGTTTTCTTCGCCATCGGCTCGAGCATATCGAGTCTTTCGACCGGGTCATCCAGCTCCAAACTAAGCTGTTTCTGCGGCGCGGCAATCGTCAGAATCTCCGTCAGCCGATGTCCGACCCAAGCGGCATCGTCCAAGCGCATGGCGATGCCGGTATACACTTCGCCCAGCTGCGGCAGCACGGTTTTCAATAGATCGGCCAGATGCTCGTGCCTCGGCGGCACCGGCACGACGGGCTCCGGATTGAGCCAATCGACCTCGGCGAGATTCAATCCGTCGGTTTGACGGCTGCGCCGCAAAATTCGAAAACGCTGTTCGCCGACGCACGACAGCCCGAGAAATCCATCGGTGAGCTGGTGGAAGTCGACAATCTTGGCCGTGGTGCCTACATCGAACGTATCGGCGGGGCCGACTTCACTGCCATCGCGAATCAGCACCACGCCAAAATTCAAATTGCCGCGCATGCAGTTGCGCACCATGTCGATGTAGCGGGTTTCGAAAATCCGCAGCGGCAGGCGGCCTTCCGGGAACAGCACGATGTTCAGCGGAAACAGCGCGATCGATTCGGGGGCCCAATTCACCTGCGCGCTCGCAGCGCCGTCAGCAGCTTGTCGTGCAACCCCCCAAAGCCGCCGTTGCTCATGATCAGCACCTGGTCCCCGGCGCGCAGTTCGTTGGACAGTCCCTTCACCAACTCCTCGACGCCGGAGCCGAAATGCAGTCGCTCGCCCAACGGCTTTAAAGCCGCGGCCAAATCCCAACCCAGCTCCGGAGCGCTCAAAAACCAGCTTTGATCGGCCGCCGCCAAAGCGGGCGCCAGCTCATCGCGATGCACGCCGAGCTTCATGGTATTGGAACGCGGTTCGAGTACGGCGATGATGCGCGCCTTGCCGACGCGGGCGCGCAGTCCGCCAATCGTGGTTTCGATCGCCGTCGGATGGTGCGCAAAATCGTCGTACACGGTTATGCCGTTGACCACGCCGCGCACTTCCATGCGGCGCTTGACACCGCGGAACGCGCGCAGCGCCGTGGCCGAGCGCTCCGGACTCACGCCGGCATGATGCGCGGCGCCGATGGCCGCCAGCGCGTTCATCACATTGTGCTCGCCCAGCAAATCCCATTGCACCTGCGCCGCAAGTTCACCCTGAAAATGCACGTCGAATTTCGCCGCGGCGGATCCGGGCTCGATGCGCGCGGTCCAGTCGCCATCTCTCATGCCGAAAGTTTCTTGCGGGGTCCAGCAACCCATTTTCAAGGTGGCGGCCAATTCTGCGTCATGACCGTTCACGATCAGCCGGCCGGCGCCGGGCACGGTGCGCAGCAGCTGGTTGAATTGGCGCCTTATCGAGGCCACGTCCGGATAGATATCGGCGTGATCGTATTCCAGATTGTTGAGAATCGCGGTGCGCGGCCGGTAATGCACGAACTTGGCGCGTTTGTCGAAGAAGGCCGTGTCGTACTCGTCGGCCTCGATGACGAAATAAGGCGACTTGCCCAAACGCGCACTGCTGTCGAAATTGCTGGGTACGCCGCCTACCAAAAATCCCGGCTCCAGTCCCGCATGCTCCAAAATCCAGGTGAGTATGGAAGTCGTCGTGGTCTTGCCATGGGTGCCGGTGACGGCGATGACATGCCGCTCACGCAGCACCTGTTCCGCCAGCCACAAAGGTCCCGAGGTATACGGCATGCCGCGGTCGAGCATGGCTTCGATCACCGGCGCGCCGCGGCTCAAGGCGTTGCCCACCACCACGATGTCGGGTTTCAGATCTAGCTGCTCCGCGCCGTAACCCTGCACGAACTCGATGCCCAGCGCTTCGAGTTGTGTGCTCATGGGCGGGTAGACGTTGAGATCGGATCCGGTGACGCGAAAGCCCGCCGCTTTGGCAATCGCGGCGATGCCGCCCATGAAGGTGCCGGCAATGCCCAGAATATGGATGTGCTTGCTCATTGGACGGATATCAATTCTTGGGCGATCACCAATTGCATCACTACGTAGCCCAGACTGACCAGGCCCGCGGAGATCAGCCAGGTATCCAGCGCCGCGCGCCAGACATTCATGTTCGCCAGCAGATACGCGACCAACAGTGCGTACGACAGCACGGCCAATAGCGGCGGCAACGGGCGCCCCGCGCCCACGGCGCGACTTGCAGCTTCCAGCAGCAGAGACAGCAGCCCTACCAACGCATCAATGCCCAACACCGCGCTGCCGGTCTGCAACAGCCGGTGGCGGCGTTTCGTCAGCGCCAGCACCATCCATGTGAAGCAAAGCGGCGCGACCACGGTCAGCACCGCGGCTAACAGAATGTGCTTTCCAGGAGCCGGCAGCAGCAGATCGCCCGCGACTTCGACCAACACATCGGCGAGTGCCGCTAGCGCCAACAAGAATGTCGATGCAGGCAGAGCAGCCGGGGTTTTCCGCCATAGCGCAATATCCAAGAATGCTTTTACAAGTCGCGTCATACCGATTCAGTCATAATCTCGTCCAAATTGTACACGCGGGACCGTATGCCTGAGGCGA
>JAXDQN010000373.1:0-4004 GCA_034667865.1 Gammaproteobacteria bacterium | reverse complement strand
GCTTGCGTCGGACTGCCGTAAGTTCCTTTACATAGGCCTCGATGATGCTGCTGATCATGGGGCCGAATTTCTTGCCGTATTCGTCCCAACGCGGAGTGTTCTGCAGCTCCACCCCCTTGCGCTCGCTACGGACCAGCCCCGCCTCGCGCAGAATCTTGAAATGCTGCGATAGAGTCGATTTAGGCATTGGTGTTGAATTCAATTTGGCAATCGCGGTGCAATTCTGTGCGCACGTCGATGCCATCAGATCGGTAAAGATCCGAACCCGGACTGGATCTGAAAGTGCATAAAGGATGCCCTGGACGGTCATCTCTTCAGCAGAGGGGTGCACCAAGGGTCTCATAACTGAATCCTAGCGGCTCATATGCTCTTGGTCTATCTCTATTTCCCTAATACGATACTACCATAGTTCAGAAGTCTTGAACTATAGAATATGAAGGCGCATCATTGCGGCATGGTTCGAGCCAAAGACGGGCTCGATTAACGCCAATTGAAGGTCCGCCAATGATTGATAACATGCTATTTGTCGTAATTTTGCTCGGTCTAGCCCTCTGCGCGCTGTATATGCTTGGCGCACTGAAGTCCTTGCGGGCGCGGAGAATCAGCAGGCTTGCCGTATCCCACGTTAAACCTTCAGCCTCGAGCCGCGGTTTCGGCCACCTGCTTCGATTCCCCCTGCGACAGCGGTAAACGCCGTGGCCCGATGACGCGCGTTAGCGCATCGCGCGCGGCAACGCCCTGAAGCGCGCCGACTCCCGTGATGCACCACTGGGATGAGGTGCTGCCCGGCCGCATTTTGCGGGTCTTTCACGAAGACATCGTCGAAGATCTGCAAGGCAGCGTTCGTCGCATGCTCGGATTTTGCGGCCTTGAATTCGAACCCGCCTGCGTCGACTTCCATAAGACTACCCGTGCTGTCAGCACCGCGAATCGGAACAGGTTCGCCGGCACATCAGTCGCGACGGACTGCTTCAATGGCGGCACTACCGGCCCTGACGCGCCGCTTCGGTATCGCGATCCCTAAACGGCCGCGCAGGGGCCGAAAGCGGCACTGACCGCTTGTGGAGGGTGCCGCGTCCGCGTGACAATGCCCTCCTTATAAAGCCAAATCCTCAAGGCCGACTTGACCGACCCTAATCCCGGCGCCAATTCACCGTTCATAGTGGGCGTTTCCGGTCACCGCGACCTAAACCCGGCCGACCTGCCCCGCCTGCGCGAAGCCGTCACCGGCTTTCTGCGGATGCTGAAAGCACACCTGCCGGATACCGATGTGCGCATCATCATCGGTATGGCCGAAGGCGCCGATTTGTTGGTCGCCCAGTCCGCGGTGGATTTCGGCTTGGAAGTAGATGCGGTGTTGCCGATGCCGCTCGAACACTACGCCGCCGATTTCAGCCCCGAGACCTTGCACGTGTTGCGCGGTTTGCTGCAGCACCCGAAGGTCCAATGCGTGCATCTCGAATTGACCGACGCCGCGATGCGTGCATCGCGTGTCACTACGGGGGCCGAGCGCGATCACCTGTACTTCAATCTGACCGAAACCTTGATTCGTCGCAGCAGCCTGTTGTTGGCGTTGTGGGATGGCTCGGCATCGGCGTTGCCGGGCGGCACGGCGGATACCGTACTTCGATATCTGGGCATTCGCACCGATGAGAACGCGGCCAGCGAAACCATCGATTTTGTCGCCGCCAGTGCTGATGCGGAATCAGACCTGCGCTCTGCCTACTGGATCCCGGCCGCGCGCCTAGGCAGCGATCAGCCGTTGGCATTTAACGAGCCGTGCTTCTTGTCCGGCATCGGCGACAACATGCTGCAGATGAATCGCAGCGAGCCGGCGGGCTTGAAGCACGGGCTGCGCCTGCTCAATCGCTACAATCGCGACTTCGCGCAATTGTCCGCCCAGGGAAGCCTCGGCAATTCGGAATCGCTGATTGCCTCGCTGCCTGCGGAACTGGATCTCGAGGATCGTCCCGTACTCGAGCAAATCAGCCTGCAGTATGCAAAAGCCGATGCGCTGGCCATGTACTACCAACGTCATTCGGATCGTCTGTTCGGACTGTTCGGCGCCATGGCCTTCCTGATGGGCCTCGCCTATCTCGTCTACGAGAAGCTGTTCGAGTCGCCCATGATCATCTTCGTGTATCTGGTCATCCTGCTGACCAGCTTTGGGCTCTACTATCGACTGCAGAACAAGGAGTGGTTTGCCAAACACTTGGTATGCCGGGTGATCGCGGAAACCATGCGCGCACTGTTCTATAGCAGGTTGGCCGGAACCGATGACATGATCAATGCCGAGGCCGTCTTGTCGCTGTCGGGCATCGATCGGTTTCACGGCTTCAGCTGGATCAGCACCGTGCTCAGAGGCGTCGGCGCATTCGACGCGCATACGGAAATGAAGCGCGCCTCGAATACGGCTCGTTCGCGTTTCGTCGATCAGGCCTGGATCGGCGACCAGCATCGGTATTTCACCGCCAAGGTCGCCAAGCTCGAGAAACAGACGCGTCGCATCAGGAATCTCAAGAAAGTCGTGGTCGCCGTCATCATCAGCGTCATTATCACCATCGTGCTGTTTCACCACACCGTCGATGAAGCGGCGATCGGCACGGGCATTCCGCTGAAGAATTTGCTGACGTTCGTGATGGGCACGCTGGTAGTACTACTGGGCGTGTTTGAACTGCATCAAAGCAAAATGGCCACGCGCGAACTGCTGTGGCAGTACCGCAATCAGCTGGGTCACTTCTCGCGCACCGAAGCCCACCTGGCGCGCATCACCGCCATCGATCGGCGCATGCAAATGCTGGCGGAACTCGGCCGGGAATCCCTGATGGAAAACTACCTCTGGACCATTCACCGCTACCACCGGGAACACGAACCGCCGGCCGGCGGCTGAGGCGCGCGGCCGGCGATAGCTGCTGTGCTGTGCGGCTAGTGCGTCACCGCCAGCCCGTCCGCTGCCCGGTTGGTGACGGCGATGCCGATCAGGTTGGTGCCTTGAGTGGGCGCACCTAATTTGAGGATACGGCCACCGTTGAAACGAACAATTTGCGATGCGAATGCGTACGCGACACCGGCCTGCTGACCGACCTTCACTTTCTGTAGACCCAGGCCGAGACCGCTCGCGAATACTTGCACCAGCTTGGGCGCCCCGCTGGAGAAGTCGTAACGCAGTATTCGTCCCAAATTGGTCGAGATGAGCAGCGTTGGCTGATTGGACAGCGAATCCGTGGTCGGCCAGAAATCCATGCCGACCGGGAATTCCAAAGACGGGAACTGCTGCGGAGCCATGAGAACCCGGTCGGGCTGCGCCACCGGAGAATGCGTGGCGATGACCTTCATGATGGTGCTGCGCTTGTACACGAACACTTCGGCATTGGTGGCATTGTGGTCCGAGTAGTATTCGTTGCCGCTGGCGTTGCCCACGAGCACCAGCAGGTCGCCGACACTCCATGCCGTCGTGTTGGTGGTCGCCACCACCGTCTCGCGCAGCAGTTGGATGCCGCGGCCATCGCAGGACGAATCGATGAGCAGCGGCGCCGAGGCGAAGCCGGTCGCAGATCCGGTACTGGCCGGCAACACCCATACCGAGGAGTTGGTCCTGTCGCTCAGTTGCGAAGTCACGATGAACAGATTGCCGTCGGCATCCAAAGATAATCCATCGGGATGCGCCGGACCGCCGCCATAGCCGTAACTCCACACCGGTGTCGAGGTGGTGGATCCCGCCTTGTAGCGCACAATTTGACCCTTGGCCGCATCCGCCACCAGCACATCCATGCCGCCTGCACTGTTGGGCGCATACATCAGCGAGGTGAAGACGCCATGGCTCGCCCCATCGGTGTTGAGCGCGGTCGTAGCGCCTGGACCCGACGGTGCGAAGGCCGTCACGTCGTACAGCAGATCGCCCACCAAATTCGCTGCAGTGACGCGCGAGATGACCTGCACGGTCACCTGCGCGCTTATGCTGGCCAGTGCCGTTCCCACCGGCGTTCCGGCGAGGGCGTTGCCGC
>JAXDQN010000372.1:0-3092 GCA_034667865.1 Gammaproteobacteria bacterium | reverse complement strand
ATGGAATCGAACACGGTAGGCGTACCATCGCCAGCGCTCCATTATGCGCTGCGCCAACTCATCCCCTGAGCGCGGCAGAGCCACTAGGGGGGTACTTAGGTGCGGCCCATGGCGGGCAGAAACAATTCTTGAATCAGCATCGGCGCGCCGCGCAAGGCGATGCGCGAACGGCGCGCCCACAGTCCGGCCGGTTTGATTTGCGCATCGCGCAGTGCGCGCGCCGTGGCCAATTCGGCGACCGGCAGCCAGGCATACTCGTACGAGCTGCGCTCGACACCTGAAAGGTCGTTCAAGGTTTCGCCGAGTTCCGAGTCGCCCAGCTCAGCCAGCCAGGGGTGTGCCGACAACGTTGAATCCGGCACCACACTCTGGCCGAACACCCACACGGTGTCGCCGCAGCACATTTCGATGTCGCGGAACAAGCCGGCATTGTCTTCGCAGCGCAATGCCGCGCGGTGCGCGGCGCTCAACAGTCCGGTCCATTGATCCACCAAGCGCAGCGCATAGCGCTCGGCGCAGGCGGCTTTCACCCGCGCCGTCAGCAAGCCCTTGGCGATGAGCCAGGAACGAATGTGTGCGTCGACGGCCAATTGGCCCAGGCGTTCAGCCGGTTGCCACTGAATGGATTCGAAAGATCGGGTCTTGCCGGCAGTCATCCGCTGATTCTACCCCACGCGGCCGTATTGCTCTGCATGACCGACCCACCGCTGTATGAGCGGCGTCACATTTTGCGGCCAATCGCGCAGCATCGACTCGGCTGCAATCTGCACCCGCGGCAATAAATCGGCGTCGCGCAATAAATCCGCAACACGCATTTGCGCCAGTCCCGTTTGGCGGGTTCCCAGCAATTCGCCGGGACCGCGCAACTCCAAGTCGCGCCGCGCCACTTCGAAGCCGTCGTTGGTGTCGCGCATCACCGCGAGCCGCAGCCGCGCCAGCGACGACAGCGGCGAACGATATAGCAACAGGCAGGAACTCGAGTGCTCGCCGCGACCGACGCGCCCGCGCAGCTGATGCAATTGCGCCAACCCTAGGCGTTCCGCGTTCTCGATCACCATGAGCGTCGCATTCGGCACATCCACGCCCACCTCGATCACCGTGGTCGCCACCAGCAGCTGAATCTGTCCGTCCTTGAAGCGCCGCATGGTGCCTTCCTTGGCAGTCGGCGGCATGCGTCCATGCACCAGACCGACCTTGAGTTCAGGCAGCGCTGCGCCCAGCGCCGCTGCAGTTTCCTCAGCCGCTTGATAGGGCATCTCTTCGGATTCATCGATCAGCGGGCACACCCAGTACGCCTGACGGCCCTGCAGGCAGGCGGTGCGGATTCGTTGCACCACCTCGTCGCGTTTGCTCTCAGCCATCACCACGGTTTTCACCGGCGTGCGTCCGGGCGGCAGTTCATCGATCACCGAAACATCTAGATCGGCATAGGCCGTCATGGCCAACGTGCGCGGAATCGGCGTCGCGGTCATGATCAACTGATGCGGCTGATGGCCATCGGCCGAACCCTTCTCGCGCAGACTCAAGCGCTGGTGCACACCGAAGCGGTGCTGCTCGTCGACCACCACCAACGCCAAGGACGCGAATTCGACGCTCTCTTGGAAGAGCGCGTGGGTGCCGATGACGAGGGGCGCGTGTCCTGCGCGGATCCCTTCCAGGATCGTGGCGCGCGCCTTGCCGGTTTGCCGTCCGCTGAGCAGTGCGACTGCCACGCCCAGCGGTTCGAACCAGCGCCGAAAATTCTGCGCATGCTGATCGGCCAGCAATTCGGTGGGCGCCATCAAAGCCACTTGACGTTGCAAGGCAATGGCTTGGGTGGCGGCCAGTGCGGCTACCAGTGTCTTGCCGCAGCCCACATCGCCCTGCACCAAGCGCAGCATGGGCTTGGGTTTCGCGAGATCGTCTTCGATCTCCAACAGCACGCGGGATTGCGCAGCCGTCATGCGAAAGGGCAGCGCCTTCAACAAGTTGGCCTTGAGCGCCCCATTGGAAGTGAGGGGCCAACCGGGATCGCTTTGAATCCGCTGGCGCAGCAATTTCAGCGACAACTGATGCGCCAGCAATTCTTCGAAGGCCAGACGGCGCTGTGCCGGATGCCGCCAGGTCATGAGCAGATCAACCGGCGCATCCGCGGGCGGCCGATGCACGTAGATGAGCGCCGCGCGCAAGCTGGGCAGCTGTGCGTCGGCGAGCAGCGCGGCTGGCAACCAATCGTGTGGATCGTTGGCGGCCGTTTGGTCCAGCGCCAACCGCACCAATTGACGCAACCGTCCTTGAGTCACGCCTTCGGTGCCGGGATAAATCGGCGTCAAATGCTCTTCGGCATCCGCCGCGGCATTCGGATCGACGCGCCGGTATTCCGGATGCACGAACTCCAAGCCCTTGGGCCCCTTGCGTGCTTCACCGAAGCAGCGGATGCGCGCGCCGCGCGCCAGGCCTTGCTGTTGTTGCGCCGTGAAGTAGAAGAATCGCAGCGTCAGAAACCCGGAGCCGTCGGCGATCTTGCAGAGCATTTGGCGGCGGCCGCGAAACGCCACTTCGGTGAGCAAGACCTCACCTTCCACGGAGGCTCGCTGTCCCGCGCGCAGTTCGCCGAGCGGCACGACCCGGGTGCGGTCCTCGTAGCGCAGCGGCAGCAAGAACAACAGATCCTGGGTCGATGCCACGCCGAGCGCGCCAAGTCGGGACGCAAGCGCATCGCCGACACCGCGCAGCGCTGTGACCGGCGTAGGCTGGGTCACAAAGCGACTATGCACTCCACTTCGACTTGCGCGCCGCGCGGCAACGAGGCCACGCCGACCGCAGCTCGGGCCGGGTACGGAGCGCGAAAGTATTCGGCCATGACCTTGTTGACGAGCGCGAAGTGAGAGAGATCGATCAGGAAAATGGTTACCTTGACCACTTCATCGAGAGTCGCCCCGGAAGCAACGACGATGATCTTCAAATTGTCGAACACGCGGCGAATTTGCGCCTCGATATCGCCGTTGACCAATTCCTTGGTGGCCGGGTCGAGCGGAATCTGTCCCGAGACCCAGATGGTGTTGCCCACCCGCACCGCTTGAGAATAGGGACCGATGGCCGAGGGCGCGTCG
>JAXDQN010000371.1:0-2836 GCA_034667865.1 Gammaproteobacteria bacterium | reverse complement strand
TGCTCGGCGTTGTTATTGGTTATGGCATCGCCAGAAAACCGCCACCGCACCGGCCAGGAAAAGTCCCGGAGATCTATTCTAACTCTCGATTTGTCGGCGGCCAGCACCATCAACCCTGAGCTTATTCGGGCGCACGTGCCGCCTTCACGAAAGCCTCGTACTCACGAATGTAATCGCTCGGATCATAGGGCTCCGACGCGAATACGAGCAATGCGGCATCGGCGCTGTACTGCCATTGTTTGCCCCAAATCATCGGAGGGAGGTAGATACCTACGCTGGGTTTGTCCAATAGGACTTCCAGGCACGTCGTTCCGTCGTCGACGGTGACGCTGCATTGACCGTACGCGCAAATCAGAAATTGATGACATTGTTTATGGGCGTGCTCTCCACGGATCTGATCGGATGGAACGCCGGAGATGATAAAATATCTCTTCGGAAGAAAAGGGAATTCACTCTCGAATTGTCCGACGGTGAGGTCGCCACGAGGGTCCCTGACCCAGGGAAATTGATAGATATCAACTCCTCGCACCCCTGTGGGCGTTTTAAGAACTTTCGGTTCACCGGGTCCGGACTCGACTTTGATCGGCTTTTGCTCTGGCATTCTCAACACACCCGTCATCTCGTCACAGCAGAAACACCTTGACGGACAGATCAAGCCCGTCGTCCACAAAGGTTGTCCGACTAGCACGCCGTCGTGATGGGTGAAGTTTGACACCATAATATTTGGAGCGTGCGCGATAATGCGCATTTCCCGCGGTAAGACAAGGCCGCGCGGCCGAAATCCGAGCACGGCGAGCCTCGCAGCGTGATCCGGGTCCGCTTGCTTCTGACCAAGATCGGTTTGCAAGATCGGCTGGAAGAGCGAGATGGTCTCTCTCAGAGCATCCGTCAGAGAATGGTGTTTCGAACCAGAATTGACGCGAGCGTGTACCCGCTTTGAGTTGATTCGGCAGACGCAACAGTGCAAGGCTAACCTCGATAAGGCTAAGCGCCATAAGGATAACCTTCATAAGGCTAACCTCCCTTCTCATCCCGCGCCCACCGTCCATGACCGCACCCGCCATCACGCCCTCGCAAGTCCGCTCTGCGCTTCTGCTGCGTGATGAAATCGCCTTTCTGGATCTGAGGCACGAGGCCGCCTATGCCACCGGACATCCCTTGTTTGCCGCCAACATGGCGGCTGACAGGATCGCGCTCGAAGCCGAGACCAGACTGCCTCGCAAAAATGTGCCGATTGTCGTCTACGATGCCGGCGAAGGCCTTGTCGCCGCCGCGGCCGATCGCCTTGCGGCACTGGGGTACACCGACGTTCGCCAGCTCGACGGCGGACTTCAGGCCTGGCAGGGCGCGGGATTTGAGCTGTTCAGGGATGTGAATTCCTACGCCAAAGCCTTTGGCGAACTGGTCGAGTCGCGCCGGCACACGCCCTCATTGTCGGCGGAAGAAGTTGCCGCGTTGATGGCGAGCAAAGCGAATATTGCGGTGCTCGATGTGCGGCGGCCCGACGAGTATGCGACCATGAACATCCCCGGGTCCATCAGCGTGCCCGGCGCAGAACTGGTGTTGCGCGCGGGCCGCGTCGCGCCAGATCCGCAGACGACCATCATCGTGAACTGCGCCGGCCGCACGCGATCGATCATCGGCACCCAATCGCTCATCAACGCCGGCATCGCGAACAAGGTTGTGGCGCTGAGAAACGGAACGATCGGCTGGACTCTCGCAAAGCAAGACCTCGAGCATGGTGCGGATCGGCGCAGCGGTATCGGCCTCTTCGAGGGCGCGAAAACCAATGCCCGTCAAGTCGCCTACCGCGCCGGCGTTCGGCATGTTGGCGCCGAAGAAGCGATAGCGATCGAGGCGCAAACCCACCGCACCCTCTATCGCTTCGACGTTCGCGCGCGTGAAGATTATGCGGCCGGTCACATCGCCGGTTTTCGCCACTATCCGGGAGGGCAGCTTGTCCAGGAGATTGACATGGCCGCACCGGTGCGCGGGGCGCGCCTCCTGCTGACCGACGATAGGGGTTCCCGCGCCGACATGACGGCGTCCTGGCTCGCGCAGATGGGGTGGGAGACCTACGTGCTCGAGGGCGGCTATGATGGCGCGCTGGAGTGCACGCCACCGTTGGATTTGCCAAGGCCCGATCCGTCCCACCGCTACCGGCGTCCCTATGAAGGCACCGATGCCGCAGCGAGCGCGATGCAGGCCTATCTCGACTGGGAATATGGCCTCGTCGAACAGCTCCGTCGCGACGCAACCCATGGGTTCTTCGTGATTTGATGGGTCTTGTAAATTATATCCGCGGATGTCTCAGCGTGACATCCCTCGTGGTCAGAAGCACCAGATCAAGCCCTATTGAATTCAAGGCTTTAGCGGTATTTTGGTAGCGGGAGAGGGATTCGATACCACAAGCCAAATTAATTCAACAAAATCAACTAACCACCGACGCGATCAGCCGCATGTGCCCTGTGCCTGTGATACAGGGGCGAGTGTTTTTTTGGCAACCTCACGGCTGTTGGAATTTAAATACCGCACTGATTGGCCGCCGCTGCGCACCGAACAAAAAATTTCTGGCCCACAGGTACGCGGTCAGGAGTTCGAATCTCTTCGGGCGCGCCATCCTGGAAGAGCTCTGCGAACTCCTGCGGTTGGCCAGATCAAACCTAGCGTCATTCAAACCGGTCGCAGCCCAGCATTGCTGTCCTCGGTGCTCGTTCGCTGAACCCGCCGGCGCGATGCGTCCGGGAGGACCAACAGTCATCCTTCGTCGGCGCTGGCGTGGAGCAGGCGAGCAAGCCGCTCTCCAATCTGATCGGTGCGTCCGCCCTCGCCTTCC
>JAXDQN010000370.1:0-2857 GCA_034667865.1 Gammaproteobacteria bacterium | reverse complement strand
CAAGGAAAGTGAATGTGCGAGAGAGCGGTGAGAGTCAGCCGCGGGCGCGGCGCCAGCCCTTTACGTCGGGCTGTTGCAGGTCGTGTCGATCTCGCGCTTGGCGTTGATGCGCTCGCTGTCGATTTGATCGGCAGTCAGGTACTGACGTTCCCCATCGGGGCCGGTCTTGAAGAGCCTGCGGCCCTCGATCAGACTCTTGTATCTCGCCTGCGCATCCGTGCATTGCTTTTCGCGAGTCGCCGCGACATCTTGGTCCACAGCCTGTCTGGTGGCAGCGTCGTTCGCTGCGTTGACGGTGCTGGTCGATGCCGACGAGGCGCTCGAGCTCGCGGCACGCGCCGTCGGCGCCGAGGTGTGAGTCCCCAATCCTTCCACCACTTGCGCATGCACGCCGTCGGGAGGCCGATCGCCGTACTGCACCTTGCCTTGCGCGTCGGTCCACTTATAGACGACTGCTGAGGCCATGGCCGACCAAGCGAGCAAAGCGGCGAACAACATCAAGCGTTTCATCGTCCAATCCTCGCTCTAATCTAAAGAGCTCGCGAACCTGCCTCGCCGGTGCGGATGCGCACTGCTTGGCCTAAGTCCGAAACAAAAATCTTGCCGTCACCGATTTTGCCGGTGCGGGCCGTTTCAATGATGGCTTCAACCACGCGGTCTACTTGCTCGTCATCGACCGCCAATTCCAACTTCACCTTGGGCAGAAAATCCACAACATATTCCGCCCCACGGTAGAGCTCAGTGTGGCCTTTTTGTCGGCCAAAGCCTTTGACCTCTGTCACGGTAATGCCCTGTACCCCAACCTCCGCCAAAGCGGCGCGGACATCGTCCAATTTGAAGGGTTTGATGATGGCAATGACCATTTTCATTCAGGAGGCTCCTTTCGGGTACCCGCAGTTTAGCAGCGGAATGTAAAATAAAATGCTGCATCGCAGCATGGATTACTGCAGTGCACGGGTGTATAAACGCCTCAGCGTCTTGCGTCGGGCGCGCGTATATAAAAAACGGCGTGGGCCCTGTAAAGGAACCCACGCCGCCGGGATATCGCACCGACGGGGGAGTTGGCTGGCTTGCCGGCGCGAGATGCTCCTAAAACGTCAGAGAATGGGGGCCTCGCTCGCTACAGCGGGCGAGGCCTCTGAATCCTCTCCTATAAAAAACATGTAATGACGCTCGTCGACGAGGCTAGATGGCATCCGGGCCGGTTTCGCCGGTCCGCACGCGCAGTGCTTGCTCCAATTCCAGTATCCAAACCTTGCCATCGCCCGTCTTACCCGTCCTAGCTACGTTACAAACCGCTTCCATCACCTGTTCCGCTATCGAATCGTCGACGGCGAGTTCGATTTTCGCCTTAGGCAGAAAATCGACGCTGTATTCGGCGCCGCGATAAACCTCATCATGCCCACGCTGCCGGCCGAAACCATGCACTTCGGTGACGGTGAGACCTTGAATGCCAATGTCGGCGACCGCTTGTCTAACTTCGTCGACTTTAAAAGGCTTGATGATGGCGGTGATCAGCTTCATGCATTTATCCCCGCTCTCATCCGTAATTCAGACCGCCTCCGGCATCGCTTCCACGTACTATTGATCTCCATTGCAGATTCCGTGCCAGGCTCTACGGGCCGCATTTCAACGGGTTGCGGCGCCCCTGACCGGTTGTTCGCACCGATATGGCGCGCCGCGGGCTGCTCGACGCGTTAACGCGGTGCGAACGCACATGTTTAGGAGGTTTGTATGAGTTTCATGAATGCCAATAGTCTCGATGAGCTGGCGCGCCGCTTGGCGGAATCGGTCCCCGAATCGGTGAAGGCGTTCGGCAGGGATCTCGAAGGCAACTTCAAGGCGGTTTTACAGGCGCAATTAGCCAAGCTCGATCTGGTCACCCGGCAGGACTTCGACGTGCAATCGGCGATATTGCAGCGCACGCAAGCCAAGCTGACCGAATTGGAAGCCCGCGTCAAAGACTTGGAAGCGAAGCTCGCGGAAACGAAGCTCGCGCCGAACTGATCTGGCCCTCGTCTGTGCACACTCACATGGATGTGAGCGTCGTTTTCAGCCGCGCGCCCGCCGGCATGGCCGCGCCATTGGTGCGTGTCGAAGTTTATCTCGGTTCGGGCATTCCAACTTTTGCATTGGTCGGCTTGCCTGAAGCCGTGGTGCGCGAGAGCAAGGAGCGGGTGCGCGCCGCCATCGAGACCGCCGGATATCATTTTCCCCAGGCGCGAATCACGGTGAATTTATCGCCTGCGGATTTGCCCAAGGAGGGCGGCCGTTTCGACTTGCCGATCGCGGTTGGCATCCTTGCGGCCGCCAAACACATCCGCGCCGGCGCGCTGCGTGGGCGAGAATTTTATGGCGAGCTCGCGCTGGACGGCGAACTGCGGGAAACGCCGAAGTTGCTGCCCGCCCTGGTTGCGGGAGCCAAGCAAGGCAGTGAAATGATCCTGCCCACGGCGAATGCGGCGGAAGCCGGCATGGTGTCAATGGCGCGCGTGACCCTGGCCGGCAATTTGTCCGACGTGGTGGCGGCGTTACGCTCGACACAAAAAACCTCGCGCCGCGGCGCACCGCCCGCGGCGACGCCCGCAGCGGTTCAAGCGGCCGCACAAACCACGCCCGATTTGGCCGATGTGCGCGGCCAGTACTTCGGCAAACGCGCCTTGGAAATTGCGGCCGCCGGCGAGCACGGGCTGATTTTCGTGGGGCCTCCGGGGGCTGGAAAAACCTTGCTCGCGCAGCGCTTGCCGGGCCTGCTGCCGCCATTGACCGAACGCGAAGCGCTGGAAGTCGCCTGCCTGGAATCCATGTCCGGCACTCGTCCACGCTTGAGAAACTGCCGGCCGTTTCGCAGCCCACA
>JAXDQN010000369.1:0-4337 GCA_034667865.1 Gammaproteobacteria bacterium | reverse complement strand
CGCGGCGCGCAAAGGAGTTACCGCACTTAAGGCCGCGAACTTGAAGATCGCATTCGTCACGCACCTCCACGTCGATCATACTGCCGGCCTTCCGGACCTCATCTTTACGCCTTGGATAATGGGAAGGACGGAACCATTGGAACTGTACGGCCCGCGCGGCATCCGCGCGATGTCGGAACATCTCCTTGCGGCTTACGCCGAGGACGTCCGCATTCGCACAGCGGGCATGAAGCACAACAACCTGCTTGGCTACAAAGTCAACGTGCATGAAATACAAGCCGGGGTTGTGTACAAAGACGACAATGTCACCGTAACGGCATTTCCGGTACCTCATGGTGCCTTGCTGGCCTTCGGCTATCGGTTTGAGACCTCCGACCGTGTCATCGTCATTTCAGGCGACACCAGCCCGAGCTCCGCACTGCTCGAGAACTGCCAGGGGTGCGATCTTTTGATCCACGAGGTCTACACGGAAGCCTCCAGCTCGAAACTATCGGCCGACTGGCAGAAGTATCGACGGGCCTACCATACGTCGACGACGGAACTCGCAGGCATCGCCACAAAAACCAAGCCCAAATTGCTCGTGCTCTATCACCGTGCGAATCCAGGCTGCGACCAGCCAGGTGCCGCGTGCGGCGACTCGGGCAGCGAGGAGCAGGCGCTTCGGGAGATCCGCGAGCACTACTCAGGAAGGGTTGTTGCGGCTCAGGACCTCGACATCTACTAGCGAAGGGCCGGTTTCGGCCGGCCACGCCGCTTTGATCAAAGAACCAGCAATACGTTGCGCAACATTCGCTCGTGCGCCGGCAGCAACGCCGCGTGCAGCTTGTCAGCGCGCATTTCCACCGGCAGCTCGATGCGCTTCTGCTGCCGCATGATGTGCAGCTTGAGCGACTCGCCGGCGCGATAGGAATTGAGGATGCGCAGGGCATGCGAGCCGTTGCTGGGCACCCGACCATCGATGTCGAGGATCACATCGCCTTCCTCCAGCTTCAGATTGGCATCCTTGGGCGGGTGTACCACCAGCAGCCCCTTGTCCGTGCCGAAGTAGCGCCCGAGGCCGGGGGTGAGCTCCAAAAACTCAGCCGACCCAAATCCGCTGGAATCGTAACGATCCGGCAACGATTCGAATTGCTTGAAGAAGTTCTTGTCGCCAAATTGGCGGCCTAAATCTTCAAATCCCAGCATTGCGCCTTCGTCCATGAATATTGTCATGCCTTTTGGCACCACTTTGATGGTCTGCACCTTGCCGTCGCGCTCGACTTCCAGTGCGACGCTGGAATTCGGTTCGACTTCGCGCGTCATGACCAGCAGCTGTTGGCGGGGGGACCTGCCCGCGGCCGTTTGCAGCTTCTTGCCTTGAAACCTCACGATCACGTCGTTGGCCTTAATCCCTGCGGCCGCCGCAGGGCCGCCCGGGCTGACGCTGAGTACGCGCACGCCGCTGTCCGACTTGCTCGATGCCTCGTCGCCGACGTTGATTCCGAGTATGGCGCGCGAGCCGTTGTGGGCCCAAGGAGCGCCGTAGAGTTGCGCGCTCAACTCGCTGACTTCGCGCGCCGATTCGTTGAGTCTATCGTTGGCGGAGTGCAGCTTTTCTTCCAACTGACTGCGCGCCGCGGGATCGGGTTCGGTTTTGTCCGCGGCGTACACCGAGACGGCGAGTAAGGCGAGCAATGCGCTGATCCGCAGTGATTTGGCATTCATTAAATGGCTCCCAAGTTGGTCGAGTGTTCGGACAGGTCGGCGTTTCCGGCGGCTTCTGCATAGCGAACGTGGACCAAAGAATTCATAAGCTCGACGCGTGCAGTCCATAGGCGCTGCGCGTCGTTGCGGTGCTCGCCTTCGGACGCCGCGGATAATTGCAGGTCGAGCATCTGGATGCGATTTTGCAGTTCATCGATGGTAGCCGACGTTCCGGCGCGTTCGACCTGGGGTCGTGGCGGCAGTACCTGCAAGACCGCTTCGAGCCGCTGGGATCGCCGCACCAACGCACCGAGGGCATCCTTGTTGTCACCGGTGGTTTGATCATTGGCGGAGACCGACGCATCGCTCGGAATCAAGACGGGTGTGCGGTGGATCATTGGCAGCACCAACACGGCGACCACGACGCTGGCGGCGAGCGCCAACAACGGCGCGCGGCTGGAACGGTGTTTTGGCTGCCGTTGCAACTGTCCGCGAATGGCAGCCCACGCGCGTGCCGGCGGTTCAAGGGAGGGCAGCTCCTGCAAATCGTTCTTGAGCGCCGCCAGCCGAGCCAACTTGCGGCTGCATTCTGCACACAGGGTCGTATGCTGCATGACGATCGCATCGACGGGAGCCCCATCGCGAATGGCTAACAGCTCTTGGAAATCGGCATGCATGTCAATTCTCCGGATTCGCTCTTGAGGCGCTCGCGCAGCTGTTGGTGCGCGCGCGCGAGCTGTGTCTTGGAAAAGCTTGTGGTGCGGTTGAATAGCCGCGCAATCTCGGCGTGGGTCATATTCTCGACGTCGTGCAACCAAACGACCGTGCGACTGATGTCGGACAGCGCGGCGAGCGCACGCTCCAGGTCGGCATCGATGGGTTCGATGACTCCGGCCACGGCTCCCTGATTCAAGGCGGCCACGGTATCGATTCCAATCCAAGCCAATCCGCGATGCCAGGGCGAGCGCAAATACATCAACGACTTGTTGACCGCGATGCTGCGGACCCAGCCGATGAAGGATCCGGTGCCCCGGTAGCTGCGCATGCTGCAAAAAATCTCGACGAAGGCATCCTGCAGCAGTTCCTCGGCGATTGCCGGTCGAACTACCAAGCGGCGGATCAGGGTGTAGACGGGCTTTGCCAACACCTTATATATGTGCTCGTGGGCGATGACGTCGCCCATCCGAGCGCGCTCGAGGATGTCAGGGGCGATTTCGGTGCTTTGAAGCGACGGCATACAGCAGGTCTAGATGCCTCAGCCCCGGAAATGGTTGCAACGTTAGGCCGGCTTTTCGAGTATCTGGGTCACGCGACTAGCCAGTGCTTCCATGGCAAACGGCTTGGTCAGAATGTGATAACCGGCGCCGAGATGTCCGTTGCCCACGACGGCATTTTCAGCATAGCCGGTGATGAATAAAACCCGCAGGTCAGGCACGCTGGCGCGTGCGGCGTCGGCCACTTGTCTGCCGTTCATCCCACCGGGAAGCCCGACGTCGGTGATCAATAGATCCACGCGTCTGTCCGACAGCAGTATCTTCAGCCCCGATGGGCCGTCTTGCGCTTGCAGCACGATATAGCCGGCAGCTTCGAGCACTTCGACAACCAACATTCGAATGGTCGGCTCATCGTCAATCACCAAGACGGTCTCTCCGTCGCCTGCCAAGTGGACGTGCTGCGCGGTGGATAACTCCGTTGCTTCATTCGCTCCCATGTATCGCGGCAGATATAGGCAGGCCGTCGTGCCTTTGCCGATCTCAGAGTAGAGGCGCACTTGACCACCCGATTGCCGCGCGAAGCCATACACCATGGATAGTCCCAGACCGGTGCCTTCCCCTAAAGGCTTGGTGGTGAAGAAGGGGTCAAAGGCTCTAGCAATGATCTCGGGGGTCATTCCAGTGCCGGTGTCGGTGACGCACAGCGAGATGTATTGGCCCGCGGGAAGCTCGCGGTCGGCTGCTGCCCGCTCATCCAGCCACTTGTTCGCGGTTTCGACGGTGAGCCGTCCACCTGCCGGCGCCATCGCATCGCGCGCGTTGATGCAAAGATTGAGCAGGGCATTTTCGAGTTGCGGTTGATCGACTTGGGTGAGCCACAGTCCGCCGGCCCCCACCACTTCAACGACAACGGCCGGTCCGACCGTGCGACGGATCAGCTCCTCCATGCCTGTCGAGAGACGATTGATGTCGGTCGGCCGCGGATCGAGAGTCTGGCGGCGCGAAAATGCCAGCAGACGCTGGGTCAATGCCGCGGCACGGCGCGCTGAGGCCTGTGCACTTGCGATGTAACGCTCGATGCCTCCCAGTCGACCTTCGCGCAAACGTGCTTCCACCAGCTCGAGGCTGCCGCTGATCCCGGCCAGCAGATTGTTGAAGTCATGGGCGAGACCGCCGGTCAATTGGCCGACGGCCTCCATTTTTTGGGATTGGCGCAATTGTTCTTCCAACTGCATTTTTTCCCGCGTGCGCTTTTCAACCTGCTGCTCCAATGTTTCATTGAAGGTTCGCAGTTGCGCTTCAGAGCGCACCAGGCGAGTGATGTCATAGCCGCCGACAAAAATGCCGACGACGGTGCCTTGTTCATCGCGGATGGGCTCATAGAGCAGATCGATGAACCGATCTTCAGGGTCGCCTTGCAGCCGAATAGGTAACGCAAGT
>JAXDQN010000368.1:0-8997 GCA_034667865.1 Gammaproteobacteria bacterium | reverse complement strand
TCACGGAATTCGGCAAACCGCCGCTGTCTCCGAGCCTTCGTGACGCCTTGGATGCCATCGAGGGCTGCGACAAACCCATCGTCGCGGCGATTCACGGCACTGCTCTCGGCGGCGGCCTCGAGGTTGCGCTGGCGTGCCACTATCGCGTTGCGGCTGCAACGGCAAAGGTCGGATTGCCCGAAGTCAAACTCGGCATTCTTCCCGGTGCCGGCGGCACGCAGCGCTTGCCGCGCCTGATCGGCGTCGAGGCGGCGCTCGGCATCATCGTGTCGGGCGATCCGGTGCCGGCGACCCAGGCGGCGAAGGCCGGTGTGCTGGACAAAATCATCGATGGCGACTTGACTGCCGGCGCGCTGGCCTTCGCCAAGGATTTGATTGCGCGCAACGCGCCGCCGCGCAGGATACGCGACATCAACATCGATGCCGCCAAGCTGCCGGCCGGATTCTTCGACGAGGCGCGCAAACGCATCGCCAAGGAAAAGAAGAATCTGTTCGCGCCGCAACGCATCGTCGATGCGCTCGAAGCCGCGGTGACGCTGCCCTTCGACACAGGCATGGCGCAAGAACGTCTGTTATTCGCCCAGTGCCTGCAGAACAGTCAGTCTAAGGCCTTGCAGCATATATTTTTCGCCGAGCGCAAAGCTGCCAGCGTGCCGAATCTCGACAAGAACGTCACCAAGCGCGACGTCAAGACGGTGGCAATCATCGGCGCCGGCACCATGGGCGGCGGCATTGCGATGAATTTTCTCAACGTCGGCATCCCCGTGACCTTGCTGGAAATGAAGCAGGAAGCCTTGGATCGCGGCATCGGCGTGATCCGCAAAAACTACGAGAACACGGCGTCGAAGGGCAAACTCACCATGGAACAGGTGGAGCAGCGCATGGCGCTGCTGAAACCAACCCTGTCCTACGATGATCTCGGTCAGGCCGATCTGATCATCGAGGCTGTGTTCGAGACCATGGCCATCAAGAAGGAGGTGTTCGGCAAACTCGACCAGGCAGCCAAAAAAGGCGCGATTCTCGCCTCGAATACCTCGTATCTGTCGATCGACGAAATTGCCGGCTCGGTGTCGCGGCCGAGCGACGTGGTCGGCATGCATTTCTTCTCGCCTGCCAACGTCATGCGCCTGTTGGAAATCGTCCGTGGCGCAAAAACGGCGCAGGATGTGCTGGTCACGGTGGTGGACATTGCCAAGCGCATCAACAAGGTCGGCGTGGTTTGCGGCAATCGCGACGGCTTCATCGGCAATCGCATGTTGGGCGGATATGCCTACCAGGCATCGCTGATGGTGCTGGAAGGCGCCATGCCTGAGCAGGTCGACGGCGCACTGCGCAACTTCGGCATGCCCATGGGCGTGCTGCAGATGAGCGACCTGGCGGGCTTGGACGTCGGCTACAAGTCTCGCAAGGACCGCGACCCCAGCAGCTTCGATGGGCGCGCGACGCGCTCGGCGGACCTGTTGGTGGAAATGGGTCGCATGGGACAAAAGACCCAGGCGGGATACTACGACTACGCGCCGGGCGACCGCACGCCCCGTCCCTCGCCCGTGGTGGCCGATGTGCTCATGAAGGTGTCCAAGGAGTACGGCATCGAGCGCCGTAGCTTCAGCGACGAGGAAATCGTCGAGCGCTGCTTCCTCGCGCTGATGAACGTGGGCTGCGAAGTGCTGCGCGAAGGCGTGGCCAATCGCTCCAGCGACATCGACATCGTCTATTTATACGGTTACGGGTTTCCCGCGTATCGCGGCGGGCCGATGTTTTGGGCCGAAAATGCAGTGGGTCTGAAAACCGCGTTGGATAAGCTGCGCAAGTACAGCGCGGCAACCGGCGGCAAGTGGCTCACCGTATCGCCGCTGCTCGAACAGCTGGTTGCCGAGGGCAAGGGCTTCGCCAGCGTCGGTCAGTGATCGGCGTTCAAACCGCGATACTTCATCATGGCTTTAACGCTCGGCGCCTGGCCGCGCCAGTCGGCGTAGAGCGTGGCGAGATCGCGCGTATTGCCGCGCGACAGGATCATTTGGCGGAATCGATCGCCATTGACACGCGTCAGCTCGCCATGATCATCGAACCATTGATAGGCATCGTCGGCGAGCATTTCGGTCCATAGATAGGCGTAGTACCCGGCCGAGTAACCGCTGGCCCAGATGTGGCTGAAATAGCTCGAGCGGTAGCGCGGCGGCACCGCCCCTAAGTCCAGGTGCGCCTTGGTGAGCGCCTGCCGCTCGAATTCATCCGGATTTTGCAGCGGCGCATCTGCCGACAGCGCATGCCATTGCATGTCCAGCTCTGCCGCCGCCAGCAATTCCGTCAGACTGTAGCCTTCCGCGAAATTCTTGGCCCGCTTGATCTTGTCCACCAGCTCCTGCTGCATGACGGCGCCGGTTTTATAGTGCTTGGCGTAGTGCTGGAATACCGCCGGATACAGCGCCCAGTGCTCGTTGAATTGCGAGGGAAATTCGACGAAGTCGCGGGCCGTCGAGGAGCCTGCCAGGCTGGGGTAGCGCGCATTGGAAAGCATGCCATGCAGTGCGTGACCGAACTCGTGAAACATGGTGATCACATCATCGAAACTGATCAAGGCCGGCTCGCCCGATGCGGGTTTCGGTAGATTGGCGACGTTGTAAATCACCGGCAGCGTGCCGAGCAGCGTCGATTGGCCGACAAACTGCGACATCCAGGCGCCGCCGTTCTTGTTGTCGCGCTTGAAGTAATCGCAGTAAAACAGCGCCAGCGGCTTGTTGCCATCGGAGACTTCGAACACCCGGACGTCTGGGGCATACACGGGTATGTCCTTACGCTCCTTGAAGGTGATTCCATACAGCTGGGTGGCCGCGTAGAACACGCCATTTTCCAACACACTGTTCAATTCGAAGTAGGGTTTGACTTGCGCGTCATCGATGTCGTACTTGGCCCTGCGTACCTGTTCGTTGTAGAAATCCCAATCCCAGGGCTGCAGCGCAAAGCCACCCTGCTGGGCGTCGATGACTTTTTGGATTTCTCGCGCATCGCTCTGGGCTTTTCCGGTGGCGATCGGCACCAAAGCATCCATGAACTCGAGCGCCGCCTGAGGCGTCTTGGCCATTTGGTCCTCGAGTTTCCAGGCTGCGTGGCTGGAGTAGCCCAACAGATTGGCGCGCTGCGCCCGCAACTGCGCCAAACGCGCGAGGATTTGGCGCGTATCGTTGTCATCGCCGTGCTCGGTCCGATTCCATGAGTTGTTGAATATGGCTTGCCGCGTGGCGCGAACGCTCAGTGAAACCAGCACCGGCTGCTGCGTGGTGTTCTGCAACGGAATCAAGTAACCATCGACATTGCGGCCCTTTGCGGCTTGCGCGTCGGCCGCCAGCTGCGCGTCGCTCAATCCCGCCAAGGCACCCTTGTCCGTGGTCGTGAAGGCCGCCGCCTTGGTGGCATCGAGCAGTTTCTTGGAGAAGCCATCGGCCAGCGATGACGCCTCTTCGTTGAGCTTCTTCAGCGTCACCTTGTCGGCCTCGGCCAGATTGGCGCCCGAATGCACAAATTCTTCGTAGGTGACTTCGAGCAGCCGCAGCGATTCGGGATCGAGTTTCAGGGAGCCGCGCCGGCGATAAATGACGGCCACTCGCTCGAACAGCTGCTTGTTCAGGCGAATGGCATCGGAATGGGCCGCCAGTTTGGGCGCCAGTGCGGTTTTTGCGGCCTGCAGAGTGGGATTGACGTTGGCCTGCGTGACGGCACTAAAGGCGGACAAGGCGCGCGTCAACAGCCGACCGCTGCGCTCCATCGCCACCAAGGTATTCTCGAAAGTCGGCGCCGCGGGATTGGCCGCGATTTTGTCCGTCTCCTGCAGCTGTTCGGCCATGCCGGCTTCAATCGCAGGCCGATAGTCTTGGTCCTTGATTTTGTCGAAGGGCGGCGCGTGAAACGGCAATGAGCTGACCCGATAGAACGGGTTGGATGGCCCGAAGTCGGCGGCCGGAGATTTTCCGCTCGCCACCAAGGCAACGCCGGCCAACGCAACAGCAATTCCTAGTTTCATGGGATATCCGTGTTAGAGATGGGTTTCTGCCGGCACCGCTTCTTTCGGCGGAACCTTGGGGCGTTCGCGCATCGGCAGCTCGGGAATCATGGTGGTGGCGAACAGCGCGATGATCACGACGGTGATGCTGAGCAAGAACACATGCGTCACCGAGTCGGCAATCAGGATTCGAATCGGTTCGGGCACGGCGATGACGCTCGAATGCACCTGAGCCTCCACCGAGAGATTGCGCAAGGTCGACAGGTTCAGAGGCGGCAATCCCGCGCCAACCGACCAAGACAGCAACTTGGCGTTCAAACCATTGGTCAGCAGCGTGCCGAAGACGGCTACGCCGACAGTCGAGCCGATCTGGCGAAAGAATTGGTTGGCGCTGGTGACCACGCCGATGCGATTCAGGGGGACCGCATTTTGAATGGCCACACCATAAAGACTCTGCAGAGGCCCCAAACCGATGCCGAGTATCGCCATGCGCCAACCCAGATCGAAGCGCGTGGTGTGGTGGCTCATTTGGCTGAGCAGGTAGGTGCCGATCAACAGTACGATCATGCCGAACAGCATGAAGGGTTTGTAGCGGCCGGTACGCGTCACCAGTCTGCCCGCCACCGTGGCCGCCAGTATCAATCCCAACATCAACGGCAAGGTCGACAGGCCGCTGGTGGTTGCTTGCACGCCTTGGCCCAGCTGCATGAACAAAGGCAGGAACGCAACCACGCTCAAAAACGACATCGATGAGAAAAACCCGGCGATATTGGCCCAGGTGAATACCTTATTTTTGAACAACTCCATGTGAATGATGGGGTCTTTGACGCGTTTCTCCACCAGCACGAACAGCACCGTGCAGACGATGAACATCGCGAAAAGTCCCAGCACCATGCCCGAGTCCCAGGGGTACTTTTGGCCGCCAAAGGTCAGCGCCAGCAGCAGCGGCACGCATGCGGCGACGATCAGCACCGCACCCAGGTAATCGATGCTGCCCTTGGATGCATGCGACAGCTTGGGCATCTTGGCGATCACCATGAACAGCGCCACCAATCCGATCGGCAGATTTAGATAGAAAACCCACCGCCAACCGGCAATGGCGTGGCCGCCGATGGTGACGCTGCCGTGATCGGTGAAATAGCCGCCAAGCAAGGGACCGATGGCGCTGGCAACGCCAAACACGCCGCCGAACAGCCCGGCAAATTTGCCGCGTTCGCGCGGCGGGAATAGGTCCGCAATGATGGCGAAGGCCGTGGTAAACAGCGCTCCTCCACCCAGTCCCTGAACGGCGCGAAATACGATGAGCTGCACCATGCCGCCGCCCAATAGCGGCAAGTCGCCGAATTCACCCGCCAAGCCCGACAGCCACGACCCCAACAAAAATAGTGCAATGCCGGCCAGCAGCACCGGCTTGCGCCCGTACAGATCTCCTAATTTGCCCCACACCGGCACCATGACGGTTGAGGACAGAAGATAGGCGGTGGTGACCCAGGAATACAGTTCCAGGCCATGCAGCTGGCTGATGATCACCGGCATCGCCGTGGATACGATGGTCTGATCCAGCGCCGACAACAGAAACACAATCATCACGCCGATAATGGTGATCTTGCGCTCGGCCGCGGTAAAATGTGCAGTGCTCAACTCAGCTCCCTATAAATTGAGTCGCGAATCTTAGCGGATGTCTGGGTTCGCCGACATTTTCCTGCGCGGCCGATTTGTCTTAATATTTTTCATCATGAAGAACCGGCTCGAAAACACGCTGCACCACGGATGGCAGGTCCCCACCATGGTCATCAACCAGCTGCGCACCGATGCCGAGCGCTGGCAGGCCGCGATTCGCGAATTCAAGCCGCCGATGAATCTGGCCGACATTTTGCGGGCACGTCCCCACCGTCATTGTTGAGCAATCGCGGCACGGCGCCCGCGCAGCACAAACTTCTGGATTTTACCGGTCGCCGTCTTCGGCAGCTCGTTGACGAAGTGAAAGGCACTGGGCACTTTGAAATGCGCCAGGGCATCGCGCGCGAAGGCACGCAGCTCAGGTTCCGTCGCCGTCATTCCGCCACGCAGCACCACGAAGGCATTCGGCGACTCGCCCCAGGTCGAGTGCGGTAAGCCGACCACGGCGACCTCGAGAATGGCCGGGTGGCGCAGCAGCGCGCCTTCGACCTCGATCGAGGAAATATTCTCCCCGCCGCTGATGATCACATCCTTGAAGCGGTCGCGGATCTCGATCGACCCGTCGGCGTGAACCACGGCGCCATCGCCGGAGTGAAACCAGCCACCTGCGAACGCCGCCGCCGTGGCTTGCGGGTCATTGTAGTAGCCGGCCATGACCACATTGCCGCGCGCAACGATTTCCCCCATGGTGGTACCGTCTTGCGGAACATCGTGCATCTGCTCATCCACCACCCGTAGCTCGCCCGAGGTAATCAGCTCCACGCCCTGGCGGGCCTTGATTGCCGCACGCTGCGCGGCCGGCAAATCGCCGTGTTCCGGCAGCGGCTCGTTGATCGAAATGAACGGCGAGGTTTCGGTCAGACCGTAAACATGCGTAATGTCCCATCCCAGCTCCGCTTCCATGCGCTCGATGGTTGCCGCCGCCGGCGGCGCGCCGGCCGTAATGACCCGTACGCCGCGCGGCAATTTCCGCCGCGGCGCCTCAGGTCCGTTGGCGATCGCGATCAGCACCGTCGGTGCGGCGCTCAAGTGCGTGACGCGCTCGCGGCTGACAAGATCGTAAATGACGGTGGGATCGACCGCGCGCAGACAAACGTGAACCCCGCCGGCGGCGGTGACCGACCACGTGAAGGTCCAGCCGTTGGCGTGAAACATCGGCAAGGTCCACAGGTATCGCGTGGCCGGTGTCATCGGCCAATGCACCAGCGTACCCGCCACATTCATCCACGCATTGCGGTGCGTGATCATGACTCCCTTGGGTCTCGAGGTCGTGCCGCTGGTGTAATTGATGGCAAGCAAATCATTTTCGGCAATCTCGGCCATCGCCGCGCCGCCGGCGGCGTTGCGCAGCAGTGATTCATAGTCCAACCAACCGCTCTTTTGACCTTCGAGCGCGACAAAATGCTGCACCTCCGGCATGCGATGGCGAATCTTGTCGACCACGTCCAAATAGTCGGCATGCACGCACAACACCTTGCTGCCGCTATGGGTCACCACATACACAAAATCATCGGCCGATAGACGGTAGTTGATCGGCACCAGCACGCCACCCAGTTGCGGGACGCCATAGAATTGTTCCAGCTGCTGATGGGTGTTGGGCGAGATCGTGGCAACGCGTTCGCCTTTGGTCACGCCGAGCTGCGCCAGGCCCGCGCTCCAGCGATCGCAGCGCTCGGCGAATTGCGCGTAGCTCAGGCGCAGAGCGCCATCGATCACCGCTTCGCGGCCGCCGTGCAATTTGCGCGCGCGCCGCAAGAAGTCCAGAGGGGTCAGGACAGTTTGCATTTTGATATTCTAATCGAATGCCGAACAGAACTTCGCTGTGGGTGGTGGTGGGCCTGAGCATGGGGCCCGTCATCGCGCTGGGATTGGCGCGCTTCGCCTATGCCCTGCTGCTGCCGGCAATGCGCGCGGATTTGGGCTGGAGTTACGCAGACGCGGGCGCGATGAACACCGCAAATGCCGCGGGATACCTGGCGGGCGCCCTGCTGGCGACGCCCGCTGCGCGGAGCCTGGGCATGAAGCGCGCGTTCATGGCCGCCATCATCACGACGGCCGCATCGGTGGCAGCGGCCGGTTTGACTGCCTGGTTTGCGGGTCTACTGCTGCTGCGTTTTTTGGCCGGGCTGTCCGGCGGTATCGCCTTTGTCACCGGCGGCGCCATGACTGCCGCGGCCAGCGGCACGCCGGCGCGAGCGCCGCTGGCGTTGGGTATGTATTTTTCAGGCGGCGGTTTAGGCATCGCCATTTCCGCGCTCGCGGTGCCCTCCTTGCTGGACGCGGTGGGATGGCGTGGCGGCTGGTTGGTGCTCGGCGCGCTCGGGGCCGCCGCGGTGCTCATCGCAATCCCGGCACTGTCGCATGCTCCGCTCCCGGCTGCCGAAACCGCGGGATCGACGCGTCATCCGTGGCCATTGCGCAAACTTGCCATTCAATTGGTGGGCTACACCTTGTTCGGCACCGGCTATATCGCCTATGCCACTTTTATCATTGCGCACCTGCGTAGCGCCTCGAATTTCTCTGCGCGCGACATCTCGATGTTCTGGGCCGTGCTCGGCGTCGCGGCCATCGCCGGTGTATTTGCATGGAGTCCGCTGTTGGCGCGGCTCAAGGGGGGTTGGGGAGCGGCTGCCACCATCGGCGTCGTGACCTTGGGAGCCGCCTTACCCCTGGCATCGACCGGAATGTTTGCCGCCTACGCGTCAGCGCTGTTGTTCGGTGGATCGTTTCTGTCGACCATTACCGCCGTGACTTCGCTGGCGCGGCGCGCAGCTCCGCCCGAAGCTTGGACCAAAGCCATCGCCGCCCTCACCGTCGCCTTCGGAATCGGTCAGTGCGTCGGCCCTATCTTAAGCGGCCATCTATCTGACGGCCCCGACGGTGTACGCAGCGGATTGCAGCTTTCCGCCGCCATCCTGGTCCTCGCGGCCATCACCAGCGCCTTCCAACGCGAACAATAGGACAGCCATGAACCGAATGCATCCACCATTTCGCGCCGAGCATGTGGGCAGTCTGCTGCGGCCGCCGGAGTTGCTGCAGGCACGGGAGCGCGCCAGGCGAAATGCGATCTCGCCAGGGCAACTGCGTGAAATAGAAGATCGTTCGATCCGCGACGTTGTGAAACTGCAGGAGGACGCGGGGCTTCAGAGCATCACCGACGGCGAATTTCGCCGTAGCTCCTGGCATATGGACTTTCTGTACCAAGTGGGCGGCGTCATCAAGGTTCAGAACAATCTCAAGGTGCAGTTCCACAATGAGAAGGGTGAGATTGAATTCACGCCCGCGGCGTTGCGCGTGACCGGCAAGCTGAAATTGCCAAA
>JAXDQN010000367.1:0-3374 GCA_034667865.1 Gammaproteobacteria bacterium | reverse complement strand
ATGCGCCGCGCGCCGCGTCGGCCGAGCAGGCTCTTGGAGCCAGGTCGCGGTCGAGACAGACATGCACTTCGCGCAGCCGCGGAGTGCCCTGACCGCTGCAGGTAATCACCAGGGACAGCGGCGGAAGCTTTGAATTGGCGTGCTGAAACGCGCTCAACACCGCCGCCGGCGACTGCTGAATGGGTTGCGATGGCTGCGCAAATGCCTGCGGAATGACGATCTCATCGTATGCGCGGCGCACCAACCCAAAATATTTGGCCGGATCCAAACCGCTGCAAGTACCGTGCGCCGTCCACTCGTGATAAATCAATCCCCGCGCGGGCATGAGGTCGAAAATGCCCTTCGCGACATCGTCGGGGACTTGAGTATGCACGTCGCAATTTTCCGGCCAGCCTTTTTCATTTTGCGGCCACAAGCCGTGAACGATGAAACCGAAGCGGCGTGGGCCATTGCATTCGGCGGAGTGCGGTGACGAAAGACAGAATGCCGGCGACCACGACAGCGACAATACATAGTAGGAAAAGTCACCCGGCTCGCCGCCGCTCGCTTGGTTGCGATGGCGCGCGTTCGCGCTCACCGAGCACAACAGCGCGGCGAGCATGCAGGCGGCGAGTCCGGCGGTCCGAGACGGGCTGGATTTCATAATGATGATTCTCTATCCACCGGCGCGAAGGGACTGAATCTCGAAGGCGGCGGAGCCGTTCACCCAGGTGTCCTTGTCGCGAATGATGGCTTGCGCGGGTAATGCCGGGGTTTTCACTTCCATGCCCTGCAGTTTTCGAACCGCGGTCCCTACCGAAAAGATCTCGACCAGGCTCGAACCCAGTTCCACGATGTAGGTTTTGATGCCAACGACTTCTTCAGCGCCTAAAGTCGCCGCCTCGCTCTTGATGCGGTCGAAAACCTGCTCACGCGCCTCATAAATCAGCGTGGTGAGATCGCCAAGCTCGCCTCGCACCAGACTTTGAAACGCCGCCTTGATGCCGCCGATGGCGCCGAGCGAATACACCGAAGTGGAGATCAGCAGCTTGATGGGGATATATCCTAACTGCGTCATCGCCCACAGTTCTTCGCCGGTGAGATCGCTGGAAACCGGCGCATTTTTCGCCGAATCCGGCAACCGCGGGTGATATGCGGCGGTGCCTGCCATGTACATTTCATGGAAGCCGGCGAAGTGCAACACGTTGGTGCGCACGCCGACGACAGAATTGGCCCCAACCGTTTTGGCATGCGACACCAGTCGATCCAGCGCGTGGTGGCGCGTCAAATTGAACACATCGCTGAATTCTTTGATCTCGCCGCGAACCAGTGTTTTCAAGCTGCCCGCGATCCCTCCGACCGCCCCCACCGAATAAGCGATATTGCCGAACACGAATTCCTTGGGTTCATAGCCCGCATCCATGTGGCAGTACAGTTCCTGCGCATCTCCCGCGCTGGTAAATGCCGGCGTATCGGGCCCGCCGCTGACGCCGGAACCGACGAACAAAAACTCCGAGTTGCCGCCCAAATTCCGCAATTCCGAGGTGACACCCACCACCCCATGGACTTGTTCGCGATCCGCTTCGACGCGCATGCGTGCGAAAGCGGCAGCCCGCCCCTCATGAATCATTTTCGTCACATCTGGAATTTCGCCACCCACGATGCCACGGAAGACCGAACGAACCCCGCCGAGAAACCCCATGGATTGAATGCTGTTGCCAATCACCACGCCGCTGGGGGTAAAGCCCTTGAGCCGCATGCAATAAATTTCATTTCCCGACAAACCGGTCAGCTTGGGTGCGTTGAGCATGGCGCGATCGTAAGATATTGCGGGTTGACTGTCGACGCACAACGCTCGGAGCAAAGAATGGCTGTCAGTTCAGAATATTTGCAGTATGTCCTCGAACAACTGGCAGGCCTCGGCGGCGTGACCGCACGACGAATGTTTGGCGGTGTAGGGCTTTATCAGGACCAACGCTTCTTTGGAATAATTACAAGCGACACTCTGTACTTTAAAGTGACCGACGCGAATCGCGGCGACTATCAGGCGCGGGGCATGCAGGCATTTCGTCCGTATCCCGACAAGTCGCACCTAAGCATGAGTTATTTTGAGGTTCCGGCCGACACTCTTGAAGATTCCGAAGAGTGCGTGGTCTGGGCGCGAAAATCTGTGGCCACAGCCGGCGTTCGGGCAAAACCTACGCGCAAAAAGGCCAAGGCAGCGCGAGCGCCGCGTACCGATGTCGCATAATTCACCCCACAGCAGTGGAGCCTCTCTATGTGGACTGACCTGCAACCCGGACAAACGTATTCCACGTGCTCCACCAAATGAGCCAGAGCAGGAACACCTGGAACGGCAGGCGGAAAATCAGCAGCCACATCGGCCAACCGTAGCGCTCAGCATGCTGCAGCATGAAGACATTCGCCGGCGTTACGGCAATGGTCAGCAGCAACAGTCCGACACCTGCGGCCCTGCGAGTCCGCGGTATCGAAATGCCGATCGCGCCCAACAGTTCGAACGCCCCGCTGATCAATACCATTTCACGCGGATAGGGGATGTACGACGGCATGATGCTCATTTCCATGGCAGTCGCTTTGAAGTGCGGAACGCAGCCCAGGAAAAACCACAGGAACACCACGACCAGTGCGATCCTTTTGGCAATTGCCACCATCGATATGCCATCGGCGGCAGCGTTAGCGCTGTTGTTCGAAGTCATCCAAGCTCCCCTGCCAGTGATCCGGGTCCGTCAATCGTCGACGAGCCGCGCGGCGGCGGCGCCAAAAGCGCTCCAGGCGGGGCGCAAGTCCCACCCATTCCGGTCGCAACCATAACGGATTCGGCATCTCCTCGCCCAACGCTTGCAGTACTAAGGCGGCGGACTGCGCGACGCTATCCACCACCGCCTGCGGAACATCACGCCAATTCGAGACGGTACTGACGGACTGCTGCAGGCCCGCCGCGAGTGTCGATTCGACCCGCAGCAGCGCGGAGGTCCAGAGCGCCGGATCGCCGGCCTCTTCGGGCAACGCTCGAAGCACCAATTCTACGATTTGCCGGGCTGCCAACGCCGGGTCCGCAGCAGTGGCGTCGCTGCCGCCCCTGAAGTTCGGCGCCGCAGGCGAGTCGGCCAACTCCACGATCAGTTGCAAGGCGGCGCGAGTTTCAGCCAGCAAAATCTGCAATCCACCGGGAACATCCAACCGCCGAATATCGGCCTCGCCCGATGCAGGCGCGCTGTTCAGCCGCTGCTTCGAAGACGGCGTTTCTGGTTGCTGAGTTGGGATTGCCGGCGGCGATAGCTTGGATATTTCCACGGCCGTCAGTCTGAATGTCAGGCAGGCAAATAGCGATTCAACAGTGTCAACATGCGATCGACCGAGGAATTGAAGAGGTC
>JAXDQN010000366.1:0-5241 GCA_034667865.1 Gammaproteobacteria bacterium | reverse complement strand
AGCTGGAAGTTCATGTCGGTAAAGAACTCCCCCGGATCGGGGTCGGGCATGCAGGCCGTCGCAGGAGTCATGTCGAAATTGTTCCAGACCCCGAATCCGCTGCCCCCGTAGTTGTTGTATTCGTTGAGAGTCAATCCCTTGAAGTCCGGGTCGTCGGGATACAAGCGCCCCAGCATGCTGTCGAACGAACGGTTCTCCAGCATGAGGACCACAACATGTTCGATAACGGCCATGTCAGGTATTCACTTCGGGATACTTGAATCCCACATATCCGGCGCTACTGATCCCCATCAACGTCAGCAGATTGCCGTTGAAATCCGGCATGGCCAGAGTGCGATACACCGTGATGACGAACACTGCTCCCAAAGCCAACGTCCAGCAAACCGCCTGTAGTCGATGGATCGCTGTTCCGTTTATATCGGTGGTGATGTCCTTGAACCACCCTTGGGTAAGGAACGGCTGGATTTTCGTATTGTAGGTACGCAAAATGTTGTCGCGGTCTTGGATTTCGATTTGTAGCTGCCGGCGCCGCTCTTCCGTTGGCGATCGCAGGTGCTTTCCGTGCTTTGCGAGAACGTCGGCCGGCGATGCAGATGGCTCAAGACTGGCCAGTTCCGTCTTCCGGCTCGCGATTTCTTGTTGGACCCTCAGCACATCGGCGTAAGTTTTCAGACCGAGCGCCTGAAGTCCACGATTAGTCGCGTGGGCAGGAGAGTCCTTGACCACATCGATCGCAACCGCCGCCAACGCCGTCGCGCCCGAAATGCCCATCAAGGCAAGCGCTTGGCTGCTGATGGTATTGGTGTCCCAGAGCACGACGAATAGACAGACGAAGGCCGCAAAGATCAGCGTGAACCAGAACGCCATTTGCCAACGAGCCAGACTATAGGTTTGTTGCGAAGGTTTGATCTGCGGCAGGAAATTGTCGCGAAGTGTTGTGCGTGTGCGCGCGTGACCCCACACCAAGCTGATGACGGCGATGACTGCTGCCAAGGCGAACACCAGGCGCCAAAGCCCAATGACTTCGAATTCAAACGAAGCGGCCGCCACAGGAGAGCCCACAATCGTCTGCCGCATGGATTTACCGTCTGCCGCTTGCTCTCCCAGCGATACCACCACGGGGACGTGCATACCGACAACGGATCCCAGCAATTCCTTCCAGAACGAATCGTTGTTTTTGTTACGTTGCAGCGAAAACACCAGCGCGTGCATGGGCACGCCGGCGTCGCTTTGATATGTGCCATCCAGAGCAGGGTCTAAGCCTTTGACCTCCACGCCGTTGATGAACAACGCGTACTTGTCGGGCGAAAGCGGCAGAGGCTGAGTCAGAACAACCCACAGTTTTCCGTTCAAGCCCACGTGACTCTGAATGTCTTTGTTGGCTTTGTCTTTTCCGCTGATGAGTGGGCCGGACGGGCCGTCGACGAGCCCAAGGATTTGAAGTGATCCCGTATCTTTTTGTGCGGGCGCAGAAGTGGGGCTGTCAGTACTCGGCGCCGAGGTGCTCGCTACAGAGTTAGTTTCTGCAGGGGTGGATTGTCCAGCGGCAGGTACGGTTGCGTGTGAAATGGGTGTGGCGGTACACCACACCAAAATCAATATTCCAAACGACTTTTGGATTGATTCCTTGATCATGCTGGCTCCTATCCATGGCGTGGTAGTTATGCGCCGAATCACGAAACCGCACTGTAGGCATCTCCGCTCAACCGCGCAATCCCAGGATCGACGCGCCTGCGCTTGCGCAGCGCCCCTGCTCAGTGGTTCGCACGCTATTCCCCTTCTTGCCGATCCATTCGCTACCTGCGCGCTTTAAGTGCTGTACGGATCATCTACGACAACCGCGTTGGTGGGTGCATTGACCCGCTCAGCGTTTATTGCCGTATCTGTGGCGATGCTCTGCGCCTGTGTCGATACACCCACGAAAGCGGAACAACCAAAATCACACGTTGATCTGGCGTATACGCAATTCATTCTCCATGCCGGCGACCATGAAAAAGGAAAATGAATGCCTCTAAGCACGGAATAAATTCCCCCGCCTCTCGCACGCCGCTGTTCTACGCGCTCGTCGTGATCCCGGTATTGGTATGTTTTACGCTCCGATACAGTCCTGTTGACCCGACTCTTCTATGCATCCCTGTTGATCGAACCACTGTACCTTGCCTACGGAATGGATCAGTTTCTCCCGGGGCGCCGATTCTCTGCTGCCATCAAGGGACTGTTCGCGTCACTACTGACGATCCCTATTCTCGATCGACAGAACGTTGCTCGCATGCGTTTTCATGACCGCCGAGCGTGTTGACTTTTCGCCAATGCCGTGGCTAGACTCTAGCCTGATGCGATGGTAGCGCTACCATGATTGAGCTGACTATTTGAAAACGGGTAGTCAATGTAACGCGACGCCAGCTGTGACGTTGTTGATGATCGCTCGGCTGCTAAGGCTCAGCCGGCTGCGCTCTATCTTCAATCTTGGTTCCACTGTGTGCACGTTGCGACTTCGAATTACAGGGGAGGAGACAAGATGTTTCATTCCGCAGGCCATTCGTTCTTCTGGGGAGCAGAAAATGAACTTACAGGTCTCAGACGCATAGGCAGCGATTCTCGCTGCAGTTTCCCCTAGCGCTTCCTGGCGGGGACTGACCACGTGTAAGCCGGCGCCAGCATCCCCGCCGTCACTGCTTCGAAATAACCAACTCAAGGAGATTTGTCATGAATTTTCACTTGATGATCGCTGGAGCGGCCAGCGTTTTAGTTCTGGCGGGTGCCGCCAGCGCAGATGAGGCATCAACCAGCGCGTCCACACTGCGTGCGCTGGGGGCGCAGGTCCAACTGCGCATCGGCACGGCGGCGATCCCGAACGATCTCACCGACCCAACCCTGTCGCAGATCACCGCCGACCAGTTCTCGGTCCTCACCCCCGGAAACGAAATGAAGTGGCAGGTCGTCGAGCCGCAGCAGGGCAACTTCAACTGGACCGGCGCCGACAACCTTGTCAACTTCGCCGAGGAGCACCATGAACGTGTGCGAGGGCACACGCTGGTGTAACACAACCAACTGCCGGATTGGCTGACGGAGGGCGTCGCCGACGGCAAGATCAGCAACTCTCAGCTGCGCGATCTGCTGCACCAGCACATCACCACCGAGGTGAGCCGCTACCGCGGCAGGATCTGGCAATGGGACGTCCTCAATGAGATGTTCACCGACTCGAATCCGTCGCAGCTCAACCCGAACGACTTCTGGATCTCGCACCTCGGCGCGGGCATCATCGCCGACGCGTTTCGCTGGGCGCACGCGGCCGACCCAGAGGCGTTACTCTGTTACAACGACTACAACATCGCCGGTGAGGATGGCAGCAACGCCAAGTTCAACGCCGCCCTCACGATGGTTCAGAACCTGCGAAACCAGAAAGTGCCGATCGACTGCGTGGGAGACCAGGGCCACCTCGACCTGCAGTTCGGGTTCAACCCGACCCTCATGACCCAGGACCTGCAGGCATACGGCAGACTCGGTCTGAAGGTCGCGATCACCGAGGCGGACGTCCGCACGTTTGTCGAAACGACGGACAGTGATCAGACCCCGATGGTCTCACCGACGGAGCCGACCCCCAGCCACACGGCGGACCCTGCAGGGGCGGATTGGTACACCGGGATGCTGCAATCATGCCTGGCTGTGAAGGCGTGCATCTCGTTCACCGTCTGGGGCTTTGCCGACGCGGAATCGTGGATACCAGGCACCTTCAAGGGTGAGGGTGACGCCGACCTCTACGACGTGAACCTCAGCCCGAAGCCGCAGTACACTGCTCTGCAACAGACATTGTCATTGGCCGCAGGCGCCCCGAACCGCGGCGCACCGCACGACCACGACTAAGCGCGCTACCGGCGGCCAGCTTCAGCCGACCGCGACAAGCGAGCCCGTCGCCACCGAGAGCGGCGGCGGGCTCGCAAGTTACTGGACCGGCATAGCTAAGCTAGAACCAGGCGTGTCTTCCGGAAATTGTACCTGGCGAGGCCGCTTGGGTTTGATAGGATCTGGCATGTGAATCATCACTCGGTCATTGCGGCGATTACCCGCCCGGCTTTCAGCGAAAGCCGGGGCATCGTAGGTAGTCGTTCAACTTTGAGATTGAGGAATGGTTCATGTGTACAGAGAATTTTTCGCGCTCCCGACTTCGGGTAGTCGCCGATGCCGACCCCGGTGTCATCGCCCGGGTTTTAGAACGATTCCACAATATGAATGTGCTGCCACGGCGCATCCATGCCGAACTTGGTAGCAACAATGTTTTTCATATCGAGGTGGACGTGTTCGGCATCGATACGCAACGGCGCAGATTCATTGCGGCGAAGGTGGCGCAGGCCGTGTGCGTGGTGAATGCTTACTGGCATGAGCTTTGATGCACCGCTTTTACAACGTATTGGTGCAATTGGGCGCGAGCCGCCCTGCTCTGCCGGCACTTGTTATGCGCTCAATGCAAATCGCCGCCTTGACCCAAACTTAGTACATGTACTAGTGCGAATCCGTTTTTGCGCAACCCACTCCATTCGGCCGTTGCGTCAGGTTTCCTATTGGCGCTGGACGTCTTGCATCCTCGGACCGTCGTAACCCACTGTTCGGCGGCCACTGAAGTCGTCTTCTGAAAATGACATCCCGAAATGGAAATTTTAGACATACACGCATGATACAACTTGCCCTAATTCTGAGCGGTATACTGATAGCATCCTGTATCGCGGCGGATGCCCAGGGTCAATCTAAACCCTCCTTCACGCAGGCCTTGCTTGCCGCTCGGCAACCGCTCGTGCTCAGGTCTTCCGAGCTTTCTGGTAGTGGTGCGGCCACTCTCCGCGAAGCGGTGCAACCAGCGCGTTACGTCCTGCTAGGAGAAGATCACTTTACCGGCGAGATACCGGATTTGGCCGCGGCCCTCTGCGATATAGTCCATCCGGATGCCTACGCGGTCGAGGTTGGCCCCTATGCCGCCCGGTATGTTGCTGGACTTCTGAAAATGCCGCCGGCCGATCGCATTCAGGCTATGGGAAAGTACCTGCACACGTACCCAGAGAGCATGGCCTTCCTCAACAGCCGCGCGGAGAATGATCTTGCGGCGCACTGCGTCGGCTCGATCAATAGTCCGCATGTTGAACTCTGGGGTCTCGATCAGGAGTTCCTTGGATCGGCAGGATCGCTGCTCGCTGCCATGTCGGCCACAGCACCGGGACCGCAGGCGCGAGAGGCAATCGCGCTAGCGCA
>JAXDQN010000365.1:0-5230 GCA_034667865.1 Gammaproteobacteria bacterium | reverse complement strand
GGATCGCGATTTGGACCTTGCTGGAATATGGGCTGCATCGCGTCGCGCTGCATTTCATGGCCTATTTTTCGCCGATGCATGCGCTGCATCACGCCGATCCGCTGGGGCTCATCGGCACCCCGTCTTGGATCAGCGTCACGGTTTGGCTGGGAGTCATTTTGTTGCCATTTTCCTTCTGGCTGGGCTTCAATATCGCCGACGGCGCAACCATCGGCATCATGCTGGGTTATTGGTGGTACGGCATCGTGCATCACGTAATCCATCATCATGCGCATAAAAGTTCTCGGCATCGCAGCTCTGCGTATTTCGACGGACTGCGCGCCTGGCACATGCGCCATCATCACTCGCCGAAGCACGGAAATTTCGGCGTCACAACCCACATCTGGGACCATATATTCGGCACCGCCATTAGCGCCAGGCGCAAGGCAGTAATTTCCTCATGAATGCAGTGAACGCTGAACTCAGCAACCCGATGCGCACCGACGGCTTCGAATTCGTCGAGTATGCGGCACCCGACCCCGATTTGCTGCGCAGGCTGTTCGAAAGCATGGGCCTGCCCGCGGTTGCACGCCATCGCTCGAAGAACGTCACCCTGCATCGCCATGGCGACATCAACTTCATCATCAATGCAGAGCACGATAGTTTCGCGCAAAAATTTGCGCGCGCCCATGGTCCCTGCGCCTGCGCCATGGCCTTTCGCGTGGCTGACGCGCGCTTCGCCTACGCGCGCGCGCTCGAGTTGGGCGCGAAGCCCGGGCCCGCCACCGCGGGTCCGATGGAATTGAACATCCCCTGCATTGAGGGAATCGGCGGCAGCTTAATTTATCTCGTGGATCGGTATGGCGAGCGCACCATCTATGACGTGGATTTTTTGCCGGTCGCCGCCGCCCTGCCGACAGCGTCGGCCTCGGAGGACGTCGGCCTGACGCGCATCGATCACCTCACGCACAATGTCCGTCGCGGCAACATGAACCTATGGGCCGGCTTCTACGAAAAGCTGTTCAACTTCAGAGAGATTCGTTACTTCAGCATCGAAGGCAAGGAGACGGGTCTGTTTTCGCGGGCGCTGACCTCCCCGTGCGGCAAAATTCGCATCCCAATCAACGAAAGTCAGGACGACAAGAGCCAGATCGAGGAGTACTTGAACGAGTACAAAGGCGAAGGCATTCAACACATCGCCTTGGGCACGAACGATATCTACAAAACCGTGGATGCCCTGCGCGCCCGCGGCGTCGAATTTCAAGATACACCGCAGACCTATTACGAGGGCATCAACGCTCGCGTAACCGGCCACGAGGAATCGGTGTTGGAACTGCAAAATCGCAGCGTCTTGATCGATGGCAATGCCAAGAGCGGCATCCTGCTGCAGATTTTCACCAAGAATGCCATCGGCCCGATTTTCTTCGAAATCATCCAGCGCAAGGGCAACGACGGCTTTGGCGAAGGGAATTTTAAGGCGCTGTTCGAGTCCATCGAATTGGACCAGAAGCGCCGCGGGGTCATCTAACCGCGGCCCCCAAGAGAGGGCGTTGAACTTCAGGGAACCGCCCATATCTAACGCTGAAGGGTCAATTCGACCTGTCGGGGGCCTGTATGCGAAGCTTAATTCTTGCTGCCGCCTTGAGCCTGAGTGCGATGTCGGCCTTTGCCGATGGCACTCCAACCATGAGCCAGATCTATGCCGCTGCCGAGGGCGGGCATCTGGATCAGGCACAACAGATGATCACCCAGGTTCTGGCCGATCGTCCCAATAGCGCCAAAGCACACTACGTGCAGGCGGAGCTTTATGCCAAAGAAGGCAAGACCACCGACGCGCGCGCCGAGTTGGGTACTGCGGAGCGGCTGAACCCCGGCTTGACCGATTTCAGCCAGCGCTCCGTGCAGGAACTGAAAGGCCAGCTGGGCCTGGCAACGGCCCGCCCGCAGCAGGGTCAGCGCGTCGGCGCCTTCCCAGCCCGCTCAGAGCCCGCCGGCATCCCCTGGGGCAAGCTGCTGATCGCCGTGGGCGTGATCGCGCTGTTGTTCATGTTGTTCCGTCGACGACCGACTTATAACCAGTATCCTGCCGCGGGCCCAGGCCCAGGCCCAGGTCCCGGGTACGGGCCTCCGGGCGCCGGCTATGGTCCTGGCTACGGCCCAGGTCCGATGGGCGGCGGCGGGGTCGGCTCCGGCATCGCCGGTGGCCTCGCCTCAGGGCTTGCCGTGGGCGCCGGTGTCGTGGCCGGCGAAGAATTGGCGCATCATTTCATGGATGGCGGGCGACGCGAGGGTGGCGTGATCCCTGCAGCCGATGCGGCCGAACCCGGCTATAGCAGCAATAGCGACATGGGCGGCTCCGATTTCGGCGCGAACGATTCTGGATCGTGGGACGACGGCGGCGGCTCAGGCGGCGGTGGCGACGACTGGAGCTAGCCGCCCGCAATTTAGTTTCCCCATTCGGGCGCCCCAACAAGGGCGCCCTCTTTATTTAGCTGTGCTTGCCCACGGCCGCAGCGACATTGTCGTGCAGCGCCTTCATCCCGAATGAGATGTCCTGCACCACGCCGTTGACAAAAAACGTCGGCGTCGCGCGAATGTGACTGCGGGTGCCGCTATCGATGTTTTCCCGCACCTTTTGCAGGTAGATGTGATCGTCCATCTCAGCCACATAGCGCGTCATGTCCAAACCCAAATCCGCGGCGTAGTGCTGCAGGTCCTTGTCTTTGAGGTGCGCTTGATTGCGGAATAGCACCTCGTATATCTGCCAGAATTTGCCCTGAGCCGCTGCAGCCTCAGCTGCCTCCGCCGCGAGCAATGCATGGGGATGCGCTTCCACCAAGGGGAAGTGACGAAAAATGAAGCGCACCTTGTTGGGGAAGCGCTCCATCAGCAAGGTCGGGGTGGTCGATGCAACCTTGCAACTGGGGCACTCGAAATCACCGTACTCCACCACGGTGACCCGGGCGTGATCCGGTCCCAGCGCGTGATCGGTGGGTTGCGGGGGCACCGCCAGACTGCTCGCATGGGTGGGGCTCATGAGTTCGGTTCCTTGTGCAAAAATTACGCTGCGCCGCCAGGCTCGCTACCCCAAGATGATTTTGGACTGCGAGCTCAAGCCTTCCACGATGAGCCGGTTGACTCGCCGCACGAAAGTCGCGGGGTCATCCAACTCGCCGCCCTCCGCCAACATGGCCTGGTCGTACAGCACATGCGCCAGGTCGGCGAAGGCCGCCTCATCCGCCGTGTCTTTGAGCCTTTCGATCAACGGATGTTTCGGATTGACTTCGAGAATCGGCAGCGTGGCAAACGGATTGCTCTGGCCCGCCTGCTTCAAGATGCGATTCATCCGCAAGCTCATGCCGAATTCCCCGGCCACCAACACGGCCGGTGAATCGGTGAGGCGCGAGGACACCTGGGCGCTGGCGATTTTGCCGATCAGTCCTTTGCTCAATCGCTCCAAGGTTTCCTTGAACGTGGACTCGACCGCAGCTTTTTCGGGTGTTTCGATCGCGGCAGCGACGTCGGCGCCGGCACTGGCCACATTGGCCAAGGTCTTGCCTTCGAACTCGTGCAGATGCCCGGCCACCCACTCATCGATGCGATCGGTGAGCAGCAGCACCTCCATGCCCTTGGCGCGGAAACCTTCCAGATGCGGGCTGTTGCGCGCCGCCGCCAAGGTATCGCCGGTCAGGTAGTAGATGGCCTTTTGATCGGCCTGCATGCGCGATACATAGGCCTCCAGGGTCACTTCCTGGACATCGCCGCTGCCGGCGGTGGAATTGAAGCGCAGCAATTTTGCGATCCGCGTCTTCTGTCCGGCATCGTCGATAATGCCTTCCTTCAGCACCACCCCGAAGGTCTTCCAGAATTCCGCATACTCCTCGGGCTTGTTGGCTGCCAGATCTTCCAGCAGGTCGAGCGAGCGTTTCACCAGCGCCGCTTTGATCTTCTCGACGGTGCGATTGTTCTGCAGCAGTTCGCGCGATACGTTCAGGGGCAGGTCGGCGGTGTCCACCAGGCCGCGCATGAAGCGCAGGTACGGCGGCAACAGTTCCGCCGCCTTGTCCATGATGAACACGCGCTTGACGTACAGCTGCACACCGCTCTTCTGCTCGCGTTCGAACAAGTCGTAGGGCGCGCGCTTGGGCAGGTACAGCAGCGAGGTGTATTCGATGCTGCCCTCGACCTTGTTGTGCGCCCACATGCGCGCCTCGTCCGAATCGTGCGTCAGATGCTTGTAGAAGGCCTGATAATCCGCATCGCTCAAATCCGATTTGGAGCGCGTCCAGAAGGCTTTGGCCTGATTCACGGTCTCTTCGGTGTCGCCGCTCTTCAGCACGATGGGAGTGCTCAAGTGGTCCGAATACTTGCGCACCAGCTGGCGCAGGCGGCTGGCTTCCAGGAACTCCTTGTCCTCATCGCGCAGATGCAGAATGACTTCAGTGCCGCGATCGGTCTTGTCGCTGGACTGAATCTGGTACTCGCCTTCGCCGTCGGAATCCCAGCGGACCGACTCGCTGTCGCTGCGCTTGGTCAGCACCGTAACTTTATCGGCGACGATGAACGCGGAGTAGAAGCCCACGCCGAACTGACCAATCAGCTGCGCATCCTTGGCCGAGTCGCCGCTTAAAGTTTCGAGGAATTTCTTGGTGCCGGAGCGCGCGATGGTGCCGAGGTTGTCGATCACTTCGGCTTCGCTCATGCCGATACCGTTGTCCTTGATGGTCAAGGTGCCTGCTTCGGGGTTTGGCAGCAGGCTGATGGACAGCGAATCGGCGCCCAGCATCGCGGGATTGGCGATCGCCTCGAAGCGCAGTTTCTCGCAGGCGTCCGAGGCATTCGACACCAACTCGCGCAGGAAGATCTCCTTGTGCGAGTACAGCGAATGAATGACCAGGCGCAGGACCTGCTTGGTTTCGGCTTGGAACTCTTTTACTTGCGGCTGTGTTTCTGTGGTCATGGCCTTACAATCTGTTGACGAATCTATTACTGGTGGGCGAACCCTCGGGCTGAGGTGGGGCCTGCACCCAGGAATTCAACTTGGCTAAAAGCGGCACATTGGGCGCGGTTTGGGCCGCACTGGTCGGCAACCTGCTGGTCAGCGCCGCAAAGTTTGTCGCAGCCGCGCTCACCGGGTCGGCTGCCATGCTGAGCGAGGCGGTGCACTCCCTGGTCGACACTATCAACGAACTCCTGCTGTTGTATGGCATTGCCCAGTCCTCGAGGCCCGCGGACCGCGAGCACCCCTTGG
>JAXDQN010000364.1:0-2760 GCA_034667865.1 Gammaproteobacteria bacterium | reverse complement strand
ATCATGACGCGCTGCGCCGCGCCCGCACCGACCGGCTGGGCCGGCTCGGACTGTCGGCGGCGAAGATCAAAACCTTGAAGAATCTGGCACGCGAACTCGCTTCCGAGCGGCTCAATCTCGACGTGCTCGCGAACGAGGATGCCGACGCGGCACACAACACCCTGACGGCGCTGCACGGCATCGGCCCGTGGACCGCCGACGTCTATCTGCTGTTTTGTCTGGGCCATGGCGACGCGTGGCCGGCGGGCGATCTCGCGGTGCAGGAGGCGGTGAAAATCGGATTGGGCCTGACGACGCGGCCGACCGCGAAGCAAATGGCGCCGCTGGCCGAGCCCTGGCGTCCCTTGCGCGGCGCCGCAGCGCATCTGTGGTGGGCTTATTACAGGGCCGTGAAAAAGCGCGAGGGCGTGATCGGAGGGAAGGAAAAAGCGAAAACCGAGAAGTGAGCGCGCGTCTTCATCCCACCCTTTCTGCGCGATTTCGAACAATACAGCTTTCACGGCACCAGGGGAAAACGCCGGAAGACAGTGGAACCGATCGGGCGGCTCGGTTTTGCGGCCTTGGCACCCAATATGCGCTCGATATGCGCTCGATATGTACTGGGCGCCCAAGCAGGCCTGCACCGGATAAAGCCGCCAACGCTCTTCACAATCCCGTCACGCTGCCTGTAGTATGTCAACTTACGCTGCTTCGCAGCTTATATGGGGGCCAGGAGCGTTACTTGAACGCACATGTCTCGCAAGGCGGTTGGCCGGTACTGGTGCTGAATGCGGACTTCCGGCCGCTCAGCTACTATCCGCTGTCTCTTTGGTCGTGGCAGGACGCGATCAAAGCGGTGTTCCTCGACCGCGTGAATATCGTTGAGCACTACGACCGCGCGGTGCGCAGCCCCTCGTTCGAAATTCAACTGCCGAGCGTGGTGTCGCTGAAATCCTTCGTCAAGCCGACCACGCATCCCGCCTTCACCCGGTTCAACGTATTCCTGCGCGATCGTTTCGTATGCCAGTATTGCCTGGCCGCCAACGATCTGACGTTCGATCACATCGTCCCGCGCAGCAAAGGCGGCCAGACCACCTGGGAAAACGTGGTCGCCGCCTGTTCGCCGTGCAACCTGCGCAAGGGCAACCTGACAACGCAGCAGGCGCGGATGTTTCCGCGGCAACCGCCGTTCGCGCCGACCGTGCATCAACTGCATCGCAACGGCCGGCTGTTCCCGCCGAACTATCTGCACGACAGCTGGCTCGATTATTTATACTGGGATACCGAGCTCGATCCGTAGGAAGCCGTCGACGATTGAGCTGCCACCGGTTTAATCGACACCAAGTTTAGGTGTTTCATGAAGCCGGAGGCGGGTCATGCGGAGACGAAGATTTAATCGGGAGTTTAAGGTCGAGGCGGTCAAGCTGGTTAGGGACGCGGCGTGTCTGCGGCGCAAGCCGCCGGTGACCTAGACGTCCATGTGAATATTCTGCGCAAATGGGTGAAGGAGTTCGGCTCCGATCCCGTTTAGGCTTTCCCCGGCCATGGGCAGATGAAGCCGGAACAGATGGAGAAGGTCGGACTAAAACCCGATTTGGCCCGTGCGAGACAACTATGAGTTCGAAAGCAGCGGCAGCAACTGGTGAATGTAAATGAGCAGGCGCGATATCCAACGGCTGACGTCAGCGGTAAACGGGCTGGCGGACGGACTGCGAAGCGTAAAACTAAGTGGTATCCGCATCCGGAACAATATTGCAGTTGGAGCGGATGAGCACCTCAATGGTGGTTGGTTGGAAAACGTAGCCTATTGGAGGAATAGACCGACCATAGCTGTGTCTTTGGACAAATATACGCTCGCGCGACAACGGGCATTCTGGGTGGGCTTCCGGTCGTCCGTGTCCAGGCCGATCGCCCAGTTATACGAAAATCTGCCGCGGGAGCTGGCGCCTCGCCGCACTCTCGAAAATGGGGACGCGGAGCAATCGAAGGACATTTGGGTACTCAAGCGGCCTCTTCCGCAATCATTGTTCAACCGTCCGATCGCCGAACATTATAAGGGCGACAAAAAATTTTTCGGATACTACGACTCGGCAGAAAATCTCGACGTCGATCGTGCCGTCAACTTCATCTCGAGCATTATCCTAGCGCAAGAAGATGGTGCGGACGAGGAATCGGTCGACATAAGGCTTATCTCCCGGAACACCGATCTTACGGAGACAGAGAAGGAACAACTCGTCCGCGCGAGACGAGGCCAGGGGAATTTCCGAAAGGGGCTTGAGGCGATCTGGAAATCCGGCTGTCCTGTGACTGGCTATACAATTCCCGAATTGCTGCGCGCCTCTCATATCATGCCTTGGCGGGAAGCCGATAACCGACAGCGTTTGGACCCGTACAACGGCATCCTCTTGTCTGCAAACGTGGATGCACTGTTCGATAAATACCTGATCTCATTCACAAACGAAGGAAAGCTGATAATTTCTGATCTCTTGCCGCCGGAAGAGATTCGTCGGCTTGAGCTCTCCAAGGGAGCCAGCATTCCTCTTCTCGATGCGCACAAGGCGTACCTGAAGCATCATCAACTGCGGTTCGAACACAAACGCTCCCGGCGTTCTACAGGTTGACAGTCCGCTTTACTGATCGGTGTGCAACATCATTCGATGATCGCCCACCTAGAAATCGAAGCATCGTCGCAGTACTGGTAATGCTCCCTGCCTGCGGTTTAGGGGCGGGCTCGCCCCTGGTTTGCTTAAGGCGCCGGAGCTCTCGATTGGGAGACGAACA
>JAXDQN010000363.1:0-5689 GCA_034667865.1 Gammaproteobacteria bacterium | reverse complement strand
TGACCCCAGAATCGGCGATGTATGGTCGAAGTTCACACCCAGCGAGACGTTGTAGCGATCGGTCTTTAAATCACCCAGCCCACCAAAGGCCGAGAACGATTCCTTGGTACCGCCACCGTCACGTGTCGGAGTGCCGGCCAGAGCGTTGACCTCCAATCCTTGATAGTCCGACCTCAGTATGAAGTTGACGACGCCGGCGATGGCATCGCTGCCATAGAGGGAAGATGCACCGTCTTTTAGTATTTCGACGCGCTCAATGGCGGCAAGGGGAATCGCGCTGATATCCACCGAGTCGCCGTTGGCACCCGCGGAGCCGCCGCCGTAGACCGATGATCGCCGGCCATTGATCAGGACTAGGGTACGACCGCTGCCCAAACCGCGCAATGAAATGGCGGAGAGTGATCCGGTCTGAACGCCCGAGCCTTGGGCCGTCTGCACGCTGCCCGCGGCACTTGCCGCGGTGAGCGTGCGAAACAAGTCTTCCGTCGTGGTCGCCCCGGTGCGCTCGATGTCCTCGCGTTTCAATACCTGCACGGGCAGTGCCGTTTCGGCGTTCAGACCCCTGATCGCTGTACCCGTGACAACCACTTCCTCGAGCCCCTGGTTAGCATCCGCGAGTGATGTCTTGGCGGTCTGCGCATGGACGATGCCGCTGATGGCCAGGCTCAAAGCCATGGCTGTGGCAAAAATCCCGCCCGTCGGCAGCCCAATTCTACTGTTGTTCATTCGCATCCCTTGTTTGGACCGGAGTCCGCAAATTAGTGTGTCAGACGCGAAGCATTCTAATTACCGCATACAGTATTTCAATTGAGTACCATCAAAATCTTGCGCATTATTTCAGGCATTCGTTGTTTTTATGCGACGGGCGGGACGCGACATTTCGGGGCGACGCGGCTATCTGTATGCACCAATAAAAATCAGGCGAGCGCTTCCGCCCCCCTGGGAAGCCGCCGGGCGAATGTTTAGGCGGGGATGCGCACCGGCAAATCGCTGAAGCCGCGCACGAATGAAGAGCGTATGCGTGTCGGCTCGCCCACCACCTCGATGCTCTCGAACCGCTGCAGCAGTTCTTCCCACAGGATCTTCAGCTGCAATTCGGCCAGGCGGTTGCCGACGCAGCGGTGGATGCCGAAGCCAAAGGATAGATGCTGGCGCGGCCGCTGCCGATCGACGATGAAGCGGTTAGGTTCAAGGATTGCGGTTTCGTCCCGGTTGCCTGACAAGTACCACATGGCCAGCTTGTCGCCCTTCTTGATCTGCTTGCCGCCGAGCTCCGTATCGACCAAGGCGCTGCGCCGCATGTAAGCCAGCGGCGTCTGCCAGCGAATGATTTCCGGGACCAGTGATTCCACCAAGGCCGGATTGGCGCGCAGTTTGGTCATTTCTTGCGGATGCTGATGCAAGGCCAATAGTCCGCCTGTCATGGAATTGCGGGTGGTGTCGTTGCCGCCCACGATCAGCAGCACCAAGTTGCCCATGTACTCATGCGGGCTCATGTTCTTGGTTGCCGCGCCGTGCGCCAGCATGGAGACCAGGTCGGTACGCGGCGGAGCGTTGATGCGCTCGTTCCACAGCCGCGTGAAGTATTGCAGCATCTTGTGCAATTCCGCCATGCGCACTTCCGGCTCCGGTGCGTCCGGATTGGTCAATTTGTTGGCCGTGGCCATGTCGGACCAGTGCGTCAGCAAGCGTCTGTCCTCGAGCGGAAAATCGAACAGTGTGGCCAGCATGTAGGTGGTGAGTTCGATCGACACCTTGTCGACCCAGTTGAAGGTTTCGTTGCGCGGCAGGCTGTCGAGCACTTTGACGGTGCGCTCGCGTATCAAGTCCAGCCAGTTGTTGAGATTCGCCGGCGCCACGATGGGATTCACCGCCTTGCGCTGCAGATCATGCTTCGGCGGATCCATGGCGATGAACATCGGCAGCTTCTGTTCGTCGCCCGGCGGAAAATCCATCAGCGTGATGCCATTCTCGGACGAGTAAATGCCGTGGCTGCTATCCACCTTCATGATGTCCTGATAGCGAGTCACCGACCAATAGTCGTCGATGCCCGGTATGGGACTGTGCGAGCGATGCACCGGATCTTCGCGGCGCAGCCGCTCGAAGGTAATCCCGACGGTGTCGTCGACGAAGCCTTGCGGATCAGCGGGATTCAGCTCTGACAGCGGCATCGAGGCCTGACGGGCCCGCGCAGATTCGATCGTATCCATCGCTTCTCCTCCCATCGATCAGTGTTGAGCCTCGGGCAGATTGGCCACGATGCCGTCGAGTGCGGCGGTGACGCTGATCTGGCAGGCGAGACGCGAGTTGTCGCGCAGTTCCTCGACGCAGCTCAGCATGTCCTGTTCGGACGAGTTGCGCGCCCCGACTCGTTCGCGCCAGTTCGGATCGACATACACATGGCACGTAGCGCACGCGCAATTGCCGCCGCAGTCACCGTCGATGCCCGCGACCCCATTGTCGGTCGCGGCGCGCATGAGTGTGGTGCCTTCCGGCACGTCGACGGTTCGTGGGGTGCCGCCGAAGGCAATAAATGTCACTTTGGGCATGTCAGGCCCGTATTGTATGCGCTAAAGGCTGTCAGATCCTGTCGCTTCATTGCGGGCTTTCTTTGAGCGCCAATCCACCGCGCCGAAGCGCGCTTGACCCAACAGGGTGTAACCGATGCTCACCGTACTGAGACTCTGGTGCGAAGTCGGCAAGGTGGCGTATCGGCCCGTGCGGTTCGAATCGGAATACCGCAGCGTGATGCCATGAAGATTGAATACGCGTAGGGTCAGGGAAGCATCCAGCCGCTCGATGTCCTCTGAGCCGGTGCTTTCCGTCGCCGCAACGCGGCTTATGTAGTACGCACGATATGTCGTATCGACTGCAAGTCGATCGCCAAGGATGAGTCGAACCGAAACCAAACCCTGCGGAGTCAAACCATAGTGGTAGTCGCGCTGACCGTCCCCCAATGGACTCGCCCGCGTGACGCCGGCGCCATGCAGCACACCGCCGCCGCCATAACCGGCACTGAGCACCGCCGAGCCTTGGAATGCGACTTGTTTGCCGATCCACCACTGACTGGTGGTGCCGAGTCCTGCGGATGTCGACGACACTCGAAATATCTGCGGCGCGAAGTAGTCGTACGAGCCGTACAGCCCCCAAATTCCGCGATAGTTCTCGCCGGCGGAATAATCGGTTCCCACAAGCAGTCCACGGCTCGAAACATATTCGATCGCATTGTTCGTATCCGCGCTGGCTTCAAAATTGAAGTAGTCGAACGGCCGCTCGTAAGCATAGTCGGGCTTGCCCGGAAGACCATAGGCCATGGTGAACAAGGCGCTCGCGCTCTGCCGCCGGAAGGATTGAGCGGCGGGTGGCGCGCTCAAATCGGCATTGACGTTCACATCCGAGCTGAAGTGAGTGTTCAAGCTCGCGCCCAAGTCCACACGCGTGAACACCGCGGGATCATTGCTGCGAAATACGCCGTCAAACCGCTTGCCGAATACCAGACGGTTAACCCCCATGGATGGGGAGATGAGGGCAGCGCCGATGCGTCGCATCCAGCCAGGTTCCGAATCCGGACCGGTCTCCAGCAGCAGGCTGGCCATCCTGAACAACGGTTCACCGAGCAAGTTTCCGGAGATTCCGCTCGCCACCTGATCGTTGATCGACGGCCGGGTGGTCTCTCCGGCCATTTCCCACAATAGGCTGCCGCCGAAGGTGTATGCAGAAGATTCCCAGAAATCCAAACCGGCGGAGCGCGCGAGACCTTGATAGAACGCACCCTGGTAGGGGTGCAAAAATTGATTCGTGCCAAAGGCGTCGTTGTCCACGACCCATTTGCGATGAGTATTCGCCTTGAAATTGGCGATTGGAGAGTCGTATACCTGCGAGTCGACGGCGTAGTGGTCAAAACGGTTCAACAGCAGTTCAAAGCCCGGTATTTCCCATGCAGGGACCAGATAGCTCTTGCCCTCGCCCACTCCCCATTCCAAAACCGGCTTCGGCGGCTGCGCAGCGAAAGCGGTGGGCGCTTGGTCGTCAGCGAGCGCCGCTGCGCTGCCCGCGAGTGCCACCACTGTCAGGATCAGCTTCAACTTGGATGACGCTCGGTGGAATGCATATCGGGCGTGAAGCGGCGAAACTGGTTTCGTCCTGCAGATTTGGCCGCGTACATGGCGATGTCTGCGAGTCGCATTAGTTCGTCCGGCTGCTTGGCGTCGGCGGGGAACATCGCCATGCCAACACTGGCGCTCACCCGCAGCGACCTGCCATCGATTTCAAACGGCCGGTCGAATGCCGCCAAAATCTTGCCCGCACACAGTTCCACATCGGCGGCTGCGACGACATCCGCCAACAGCACGACAAACTCGTCTCCGCCGATCCTGCCGGCGGTATCCGTGGCTCGCAGGCAGCTCTGCAGGCGCCGGGCTGCAGCCTGCAGCAACAGATCGCCGATGGCGTGGCCATGCACGTCATTGACCGGCTTGAATCTGTCCAAGTCGATGAAAAGCACCGCCAAAAAGTGGCTGCTGCGTTCCGCCCGCGCCACCGACTGCTGCAGGCGATCGGCAAACAGGATGCGGTTGGGTAGCCCGGTCAGCACGTCGTGCAAAGCCAGGCGCGCCAGCTTGTTCGAAAGGTGGCGCGCCGCCGTTACATCGCGCCCAACCGCGACGGCGCCGATCACGCCTCCCTGCCTGTCATGAATGGGAGAGGCGGATGTCTCGACTGGGATTTCGTCTTTGCCTGGACGGCTTAGGACGCACGGTTCCTCGATTCGCACCGTGCGGTTTTCGATGATTGCGCGGGTCACCGGGCAAGCGATGGTATCCCGGGTGGCTTCATTGAGCAGTGGGAAAATCTCATCGATTGGCTTGCCGCGAGCCTGGTCCTGCGGCCACGCCGACATCCGTTCCGCTGCGGCATTTAAAAAAATTACATGGCCGCGAAAGTCTGTACTGATGACTGCATCGCCGATCGCGTCCAAGGTTACCTGGGCCCGCTCCCGTTCGGCGAACAGAGCTTCTTCAGTGGCCCACAGAGCTTGGGCGCTGCGCGGCAAAAGTCCCAAGAGTTTTCGGACCGATCCCGCCATGTTGAGAGTCGCCCTGCAATCTCATTGTCGGCGATTCTACCCTAGGCTTTGTTTTCCAAAGTCCCCATGCGCTGTAGGATGAAGCTTACCGCGACAACTCGCGCTACCGTGACAACAGCACCGAAGCCATTGCCGCCAAGCCTTCCTGGCGCCCGATGAATCCCAGTCGCTCGGTGGTCGTCGCCTTGATGTTGATGGCGCCCGGCGAGACGTTCAAATCAGCCGCCAGATTGGCTGCCATCGCGCCCCGGTGCACGGCGACCCGCGGCGCCTCGGCCAGCACGGTCACATCAGCGTTCACCAGGCGCAGGCCTGCCGCTTGCATGCGTTCGGCGACCACGCGCAGAAACACGCGGCTGTCGGCGCCGCGATAGCGCGGATCGCTGTCGGGGAAATGCTGGCCGATATCGCCGTCGCCCATCGCCCCCAACAAGGCATCGCAGAGTGCATGAATCACCACATCGCCATCCGAGTGCGCCACGATGCCCTGAGAGTGCGCTATGCGCACGCCGCCTAGCACCACGTGATCGCCTGCGCCGAAGGCATGCACATCCATGCCCTGGCCGATCCGCATTTGATCCCCGTCCTGCATCTTGAGTATTC
>JAXDQN010000362.1:0-2662 GCA_034667865.1 Gammaproteobacteria bacterium | reverse complement strand
CAGGAACCTCAGCTGACCGTCGATCCTGCGCAGCTCATGCTGAGGTTCCTGCGACAAATTGTTGAGCGTGAACTCGGATCCGCTCAACGCAGGCAGCCCATGAATGCCGACGACGAATCCGGCCCGCAAGCCAAGTTCAATATCGACCGGAACGCTTTCGCCGACGAATACATCGCGCTTCGGCACGCCGACCCGCAAAAAGGCCGAACCATCGCTGGTCAAGCGCAGCCCGGCAGCGCGGGCGGCAGTGGCCCCAGGCAACAGCGGCGCGCCGCTTGCACCTTGGTTCGCGCGCGGCGGTGGCGGCACAACGGCGGCGGGTGTAGCCGGCACAACCTCGAGAATCAGTGGCTGCGATTTGGGCGTGACCGATGGAATCTTATAGATGCCGGCGAACTGCGCCGTCACGCGCAGCACCACCGAACTCGTCGGAAAGGACGCGCCATTGGCGAACTCCATCTGATTGGCGTGTCCCAGCAGCTCAAAATCCAAACCCTGCACGACGGGCATCGTAAAGACGCCCATGCTGGGACCTAAACTGGTGATGCGCATGATCGCCGACTGACCCATGATGATTTTCTGCGGTTCAATCGTGGCATAAGCCAGCGGCGCGTCCGCCATGACCCGAGCGCAGCCGAGCAGCGCGCCGAGCATCACCGCTACGCATCGAATCCAGCGCTGAGTGACGAAGTACATCACCAATCTTTGAAGGGTTTGTCGGGTGGATCGCGACGGGCACCGCCCAGCGCGCTCGGCAGCGTCGGCCCGTGACGCTCATCACCCTTGGCCGAATCGAGCAACTCCTGCGCCTCCGCACGGCTCATTTGTCCGGGCGCGCGCTGACCATCCGTTTGATCACCCGCGTCAGGCGGCGGCTCGGCATCGACATCGTCCTGCGATGGTGGCGCCGGCGGCGGCGGCTTCCCAGACGGGGGCGGAGGCTGGCCTTGTTGCGCCGGTGGCGGTTGCGCTGGTGGTTGCTGCGCTGGTGGCGGCTGCGCCGGCGGCGGTTGCGACGGTGGTTGCTGCGGCGGCGGTTTTTGCTGCGGATTCTGCTGCGGATTTTGTTGCGGGTTCTGCTGCGGATTTTGCTGCGGGTTGGGCGGCGGATTCTCCAGTGCATCGATCTTGCGCTGAACCAAATCGCGATTGTATTTGGCATCCCCGTCGTCGGGGCGCAGCTGCAACGCGGTCTCATACGCCTTGACCGCATCCTTCCACTTTTTCAGCGTGTCTTGAACCGCTGACTTTTCGCTGCTCTGTCCGGCGCGGTACAGTGCATTGCCCAAGTTGTAGTACGCGTCTTCTTGATCTGCGAGCCGCTGCCGATCATTGGAGGGCGCGCGTTTGATCGATTGATCGAAGGACTGCGTGGCCTGCGAATACTGGCCGGCGCGGTACGCCGCTGCTCCCGAGTTGTAATCCGCCGCCGGCGGTTTTGCTTCAGGTTTGGTGTCCGCGGCGGCAGCGCTAGGCCGACTCACGGGAGCCGCGATAAACACCAAGAGACTGGCGGCCACTGCCGCGCTCGACACTGCCGCCCTCGCTCGCACCTTGCGCCGTGTCCCCACCAAGAGACTGGCCGCCAATAACGCCAGCGATACCGCGAGAGGCCATTGGTAGCGTTCGATGTAAACCCTTTGCTGACGATACGCCAGGTCGTGCTTGGTCGTGGCGCCCAATATTGCGCGCGCAATCTCCTCCAACCCCTCTCCCTGCGCGCCTAGGGCGGCATAGCGCCCACCCCCGCCGGCTGCAATTGCCTTGAGTGCAGATTCGTCCAGCCGCGACTTCACCACGGCGCCGGTATCGTCTTTCACGAACCCGCCGCCTTGCCCGGCAGATATGGGAATGAGGTCGCCGTTGGCGGTGCCGACACCTAATGTAAAGACCTTCAATCCAAACTGGCGACTCGCCGCCTGCGCGTCGCTGAGCGCACTGCCCTCCAACTCTTCGCCATCGGTGACCAGAATCATGATTTTGTCGCTGCCCGGCCGGCGGCGCAGCGCCATGGTCGCCTCGCGGATGCCATTCGACAGGTTGGTGCCGCCGCGCGGAATGGTGTGCGTGTCGATCGCGTCCAGCGATTCATGAAAGGCGCCGTAATCCAAGGTGATCGGACAAACCAGAAATGCGGTGCCCGCAAAGGCCACGATGCCCACCGCATCGCCGTCCATCTGGCGCGCCAGATCGTCGATGGCTAATTTTGCCCGCACCAGGCGATTGGGCTTCACATCGGGCGTCAACATGCTGCGTGAGGTGTCGATGACGAACACGATCTCATTGCCGCGATGATGAATCTGTTCCCAGCGATAGCCCACCAAGGGACCGCCCAACGCGACAAACAGCGCGGCCAGCGCCAGCGCGAACAAGGCGCGCTGCAGGCGACGCGCCAGTGTCGACACGGACTGCGTCAACTGTGAACGCAGATGCGCAGCGACGAATCGCTCCAATGAGGTGCGCTGAACAGTATCGTAGCGGCGCCACGCCCACAGCAAAGCGATGCAGGCGAGCAGGCCTGCCAGCAACCACAAGGTGTTGTCGAACTTCATGGCAGCCGTCTAAATCGGGTGAGTTGAAACGCCAAACTGAGCGCCAACAAGGCCAGCGCCGGCATCAGCACCCAGGAATACAGCTCCTCGACATGCTCGAATTTCTGCAC
>JAXDQN010000361.1:0-2530 GCA_034667865.1 Gammaproteobacteria bacterium | reverse complement strand
CATCGATGAGATGCGCGATGTTGGGATGGTCGAGCTGCGCCAAGATCTGGCGTTCCATCTTGAGGCGCGAATGAACCCCCCGCCCTAGGTCGCCACCGCGCACTACTTTGATGGCAACCTGTTGTTCGAATTGGGCGTCCGCCCGCTCCGCCAGATACACTTCTCCCATGCCGCCGGCACCTAAAGTGCGCAGTACCCGATAAGGCCCAATGAGATCCCCCATCATTTTTGCAGGATACGCTGGCCCGAACGCGCTGCAAACCAACGCGGCGCTTGCGGCCTGTCGCTTGATAAGTGTATGAAAGCGAGCCTTATTTCAAAACCACGGGAGATGGATCATGACGAACGGACACGAGCCCAATAAGACGCCCCCGCCCCCGCCACCACCGCCGCCGTCCGGCGTGCCTAAACCCGGCGGACTGAAACCTGACAATTCTACGACTCAACCGCCTCAGATCCGTTTGGCGGTGGTATCGGGGGTCGGCGGGTTCATAGGCGCCCTCATCGGGGCGTTGCGGGCCTGCCATTTCTGCATGCAACACAGCTAATTGGATAGCTCGCACGCGTACCTAGCGCTGCGGCAGCCGCGGCACGAGAAACTGCGGGTACGCGGTTTGGAGATGCACCTAACGCGTTGGGGGCCTGAGCCCTCGGTGTACGCGCCGCCGGTGTTCATGCTGCATGGCTGGCTGGATGCCGGCGACACCTTTCAGTTCCTGGTGGATGCCCTCAAGAAGGACTGGCCCATTGTGGCGCCGGATTGGCGTGGCTTTGGGCGCAGCGAGTGGCCGCAAGAGGGCTACGGTTTTCCGGACTACCTGGGAGATCTCGACGCGCTGCTGGACCAGATCTGCTTGGATCAACCGGCGCGCATCGTCGGACACAGCATGGGCGGCAACATCGCCAATCTCTACGCCGGCCTCCGGCCCGAGCGGGTGCGTTGCGTCGTCAACATCGAAGGTTTTGGCCTGCCGCGCACGACCTCGGCGGAATCCCCGAAGCGCATGCGCAAATGGCTGGATCAGATCAAAGGGCCGGCGATCGAGAAGACCTATAACTCATTCGAGCAATTCGCGGCGGTGATCCAGCATCGCTATCCGCGCTTTCCAACCGGTGCCGCAGGCTTCGTGGCGCGAGTCTGGGGCGCGCTCGACGACGACCTGCGCGTGCGGCAGGTGGCTGACCCTAGGCACCACTGGGTCAATCCGATGCTATATAAGAGAGAGGATGCCGAAGCGACTTGGCGTGAGATTCGCGCGCCGCTGCTGATGATTGCCGGCGAGAAATCCGACTATCTTCCGCGGCTTGGCGCCGATGGAACGATGCAGAGCATCCGCGCCACCTACCCCGGCGTGGAGATTGCGACGGTTGCGGATGCAGGCCATATGCTGCATATAGAACGGCCGGACCTGGCGGCGCCCCTACTCGAGGCATTCCTGGATGCGCATTGAATGATCCGGCGAATCTATCCGACACGCTTTGGACAGTTGCATTTGCGCAGCCATGATGGCCACGGGGTGCCTGTGGTGCTGCTGCACATGTCGCCGCGTTCGGGCGGGATGTGGGAGTCTTTGCAAGAGAGATTCGGCCGACCCACGCATGCGCCGGATCGCTTGGGGTACGGCTATTCCGATGCGCCGCCTTGGGCCTTGTCCTTGGAGCAATACGCGCAGGCCACCATCGATGGACTCAAAGCCGCGGGTATGCAAGGGCCGATCGATTTGATGGGCGTGCACACCGGCTCCATCGAAGCCGTCGAAATTGCGCATCAGCTAGGCACGCAAGTGCGGCGCGTACTGGCCGTTGGAATGCCTTTGTTTACCGCCGACGAACAACAGCGCCAGTTGGAGAAATACAGCGAGCAGCCTCTGCGGCCTGCAACCGAGGGCGGTCATGTGCTCGGCGCATGGCGCGGCGGGCTGGCGTCGCGAGCACCGCCCTATGATCTGGCGGACGCACAGCGACGCTTCATTGAGCATGTTTTGGCCGCAAATCCTGGCGCGGCATTTCGCGCCGCTTGCGGCTACACCATCGAGAAGAAACTCAAATCGTTGCGCTCGCCATTGGTGGTGCTGGCTCCGCATGACGACATCATTGAGCAGACGCAGCGAGTGAAACCGCTGCTCAAGGCCGATGCGCAATACGTCGATTTGCCGGATTTGAAGCTCGACCTCTTCAATTCCTCGGTCGATCGCATGTTGACACTGTTGAATCGCTATTTGCCTGCCTGACATTCAGACTGACGGCCGTGGATATATCCAAGCTATCGCCGCCGGCACTCCCAACTCAGCAGCCAGAAACGCCGCCTTCGAAGCAGCGGCTGAGTAGCGAAATCGAATCGGCGGTGAGTCAGGACCTCGAGGATCTGGAGAAGGCCGCGCCCGCTTCGGGCGAGGCCGATATTCGGCGCTTGGATGTTCCCGGTGGATTGCAGATTCTGCTGTCTGAAACACGCGCCGCCTTGCAACTGGTCGTGGAGTTGGCCGACTCGCCTGCGGCGCCGAACTTCAGCGGCGGCAGCGACGCCACT
>JAXDQN010000360.1:0-3077 GCA_034667865.1 Gammaproteobacteria bacterium | reverse complement strand
CATCCAGGCATTGAACGGCGAACGCGCAACGCGCAAATTTCCGGAGTTCAATCCCGGCGATACCATCGTGGTGCAGGTCAAGGTGGTTGAAGGTGATCGCGAGCGCGTCCAAGCCTACGAGGGCGTGGTGATCGCCAAGAAGAATCGCGGCCTCAACTCATCGTTCACGGTGCGCAAGATTTCGCACGGCGAGGGTGTGGAGCGCGTGTTCCAGACTTTCAGCCCGTCCATCAGCGAAGTCAGCGTCAAGCGGCGCGGCGCCGTGCGGCGCGCCAAGCTGTACTATCTGCGGGATTTGTCCGGCAAGGCCGCGCGCATCGACGAGAAAGTCTGAGCGCTGAATGAGCCTCGGATCCGCCCTCAAGGGATTCTTCATCCTGGTCTGGCGGATCCTCGAGGGGGTACGCAAGGTCCTGCACCTGGCGCTGTTGTTGGTGATCTTCGGCTTCCTGCTGGCGGCGTTGCACACCTCCAATCCGGTGATTCCACGCTCTGCCGCGCTGGTGATTGCCCCCGAGGGCGAATTGGTGGAGCAGCTGGCCATCGACCCGGTGCGGCGCGCCGTCGGCGAGGCGTCCGGCAACACCGCGTCGGAGACTCTGCTCAAAGATGTCATCGAAGCCATCGCTGCGGCTAAAACCGATACGCGAATCAAGCTCATCGTGCTCGACTTGGATTCGATGGGCGGCGCGGGTCTGTCGAAACTGCAGGAGATCGGCGCGGCGCTGCGCGATTTCCGCGCCTCCGGCAAGCGCGTCATCGCGGCCGCGGATTCCCTCGATCAGACTCAGTACTACCTGGCGGCGCAGGCCGGGGAAGTTTTCCTCGATCCGATGGGCGAGGTGTACCTGGATGGCTTCAGCTACTACCGCATGTACTACAAGGAAGGCATCGACAAGCTCGGCATCGATTTCAACATCTTCCGCGCCGGCACGTTCAAGTCCTACACCGACGAATACTCGCGCAGCGACATGGCGCCGAGCGACCGCGAGGAAAGTTCGGTGTGGCTGCAGGTGCTGTGGAGCGCCTACACCCAGGATGTGACGCGGGCGCGGTCGCTGCCTGCCAACAGCATCGCCGATTACATCGCCAGCCAGCCCGCATCGCTGCAGGCAGTCAACGGCGACATGGCCAAGATGGCCTTGCAGCGAGGTTTGGTAACCGCGCTGAAGAGCCGGCGGCAAATGGCGGATGAGCTGAAGGGCCTGGTCGGCACGGATGAGGATTCGCATTCTTTCAATTCCGTCACCATGCGCCAGTATCTGAGTGCGGTGCGCGCCAAGCGCGCGCTGAAATCGAAGACCGATCCGAAGGTCGGTATCATCGTCGCCGCGGGCGACATGTACGACGGACGCCAGCCGGCCGGCTCGATCGGCGGCGACAGCACGTCGGAGCTGCTGCGCGAAGCGCGCTACGACGACGCAGTGAAGGCGGTGGTGCTGCGCGTGGACAGTCCCGGCGGCAGCGAGTTCGCTGCTGAAAAGATCACCCGCGAAGTTCAGGCGCTGCGCAAGGCCGGCAAGCCGGTGGTGGTGTCGATGAGCACCTACGCCGCGTCCGGCGGCTACTACATCGCCTCGGCCGCGAACCAGATTTTTGCCAGTCCCACCACGTTGACGGGTTCGATCGGGGTGTTCTCCGTCATTCCGACTTTTCAGCGCAGCCTGGAAAAATTAGGCATCAAGGTCGATGGCTTGGGCACCACGCCGCTGGCTGGCGACATGCGCGAGGACCGCCCCTTGGGGCCGGTGACCAAGCAGGTGCAGCAACTATCCGTGGAGCACGCCTATGCGACATTCTTGAAGCGCGTGGCGGACGGCAGAAAGAAATCCGTCGAGGAGATCGATAAGATTGCGCAGGGCAGGGTGTGGGCGGGTCTCGATGCGCAGCGCATCGGGCTGGTGGATCATCTGGGCGGCTTGAAGGACGCCACGGACGCGGCGGCAAAATTGGCTGAGTTGGGCGCGGATTACAACTCGGATTACATCGAGCCCGAACAAAGCCTGCGCGAAGCGCTGCTGAATCAGTTTCGCTCGCAGGGGATTCGCTTAGGGCAAGTGCTGGGATTGGTGCCGCGGCCCAGCCGGGTGGAGCAGATCCTCGATCCCATGCTGGATGAAGCGCTGGGCGTCGCCAAGCTCAACGACCCGCGCGGCATGTACTCGTATTGCTGGTGCCGCGCGCCGCGCGACACGCTCAAGTCGCTGCTCAGCCGCTAAGCGCTCGCGCAAGCGTTCGCGTATGCGCCCGCGCCATTAGCTCGCGCGCGACAGACTGCTCCAATCCAGCGTCACCTTGCCCGATTTGCCTGAGTTCATGATCTGGAAGCCTTCCAGATAATCATTGATGCCGAGGCGATGGGTGATCACGGGACGCACGTCCAAACCGCTTTGCAGCATGCTCGACATCTTGTACCAGGTCTCGAACATTTCGCGGCCATAGATGCCCTTGATGGTCAGGCCTTTGAAAATCACCTGGTTCCAGTCGATGGCCGTCTCGCCCGGCGGGATGCCCAGCATCGAGACGCTGCCGCCATGATTCATGGTGCGCAGCAGCTCGCGCAAGGCCGCCGCATTGCCCGACATTTCGAAACCGACGTCGAAACCTTCTTCCATCCCTAAATCGCGCATCGCGCCGTCCAAGGAATCGCGCGAAATATTCAGCGCGCGAGAGGCGCCCATGTTCGCAGCCAGGTTCAGTCGATAGTCATTCACGTCGGTGATCACGATGTGGCGCGCGCCGCAATGCCGGGCGATGGCCACCGCCATGACGCCGATGGGACCCGCGCCGGTGATGAGCACATCCTCGCCGACCACATTGAAGGCCAGCGCCGTATGCGTGGCGTTTCCCAACGGGTCGAGGATGGAGGCAATTTCATCGTCGATGGCGGCGGGCAGCGTGAAAACATTTGAGGCCGGAATGGTCAGGTATTCGGCAAATGCGCCGGCGCGATTCACGCCCACGCCCGAGGTGTTGCGGCACAGGTGGCGGCGGCCGGCGCGACAGTTGCGGCAATGGCCGCAGGTGATGTGCCCCTCGCCGGACACGCGGTCGCCGATGCTGAAACCGCGCACTTC
>JAXDQN010000359.1:0-5014 GCA_034667865.1 Gammaproteobacteria bacterium | reverse complement strand
GGGCTGCTGGAAAGGCTGGGACTACCCTTCTCCTGCGTGGCGCCAGGTGTCGATGAAGCCTCGCAGCCGAAAGAAACCGGGTTGGCGCTGGTGACCCGCCTCGCCCGCGCCAAGGCTACGGCCGTGGCACTTCACCACCCGCAAGCCTGGGTGATCGGATCGGATCAAGTCGCGGTGCGCAGCGAGGCACATGGCAAGGAGGCCATTTTGGGCAAACCTGGATCGCCGGCGCGCTGTATCCGCCAGTTGGAAGATTGCTCCGGCCAAACCCTGTCATTCATCACCGCTGTGGCAGTGGTCAAGCAGGAATCGGGCGAACACCGAGAATTCGTCGACACCACCCGAGTGCGCTATCGAACCTTGGACCGAGCCACCATTGAACGCTATGTCGAGCGCGAGCAACCGCTGGATTGCGCCGGCGGCTTCAAAAGCGAAGCGCTCGGCATCACGCTGTGCGAATCGATTGATTCCGCCGATCCCACCGGCCTCATCGGCCTGCCGCTGATACGCTTGTCCGCGCTGCTGCGCGAAGCCGGTTTCGAACTCCCCTAACGCTTGCGCGGCCGGCGATCTGGCTTTGCCTTGGCTGACGCGCTCCGTCCTCCGGTGCTGCGACGCTTCTGCGGAGTAATGTTATCGAGCACCGCCACCAACTCGGCTGGCAATGGCGCACTTACGTGAAACGGCACGCCGCTGCCCGGCCACTCGAACGCCACCGACTGCGCATGCAGAAAGGTTCGCCTCAAGCCCGATGCTTTGATCTCGGCGTTCTTCTCGCGATCCCCATACTTGTCATCTCCCAGCAGCGGGTGTCCGGCAAAGGAGGCATGCACGCGAATCTGATGAGTGCGGCCGGTCGGAATATCGACTTCCATCAGAGTTGCCAGGGGGCCAAAAAACTGCACCGGCTTGAATACGCTGACTGAATCCTTGCCGGCGGCGGCCACGCGCACGTGCCGCTCGCCATGCTGGCGATTGTCGGTTGCCAGCGGCGCATCGATGCGTTTGGTGCCGAGCTGCCAACTGCCCGCCACCAGCGCCATATAAGTCTTGTGCATGCCGCCATTGCGTATCAGGGCATGCAGAGCGGTCAGGGTGGCGCGATCGCGGGCGATCAGCAACACGCCGCTGGTGTCGCGATCAAGACGATGCACCAGCTCCAAATTCTCCCGCGGCCGTGAAGCGCGCAGCGCCTCGATGACGCCGAAACTCATGCCGCTGCCGCCATGCACGGCGACGCCCGCAGGCTTATCGAGCACCAGCACATGCTTGTCCTGAAAAATGATGGCTTGCTCCAGCAACTCCACCAAGCTGCTGGATGGCCGTCCGGGTTCATCGCCCGCGTCGATGCGCACCGGCGGCAATCGCACCTCGTCGCCCGCCTGAATCCGATACTCGGCATCGACGCGTTTGCGGTTGACACGCACCTCACCTTTGCGCAACAGCCGGTAAACACGGCTGCGCGGCACGGTCTTGAAGTGACGCATGAGAAAGTTGTCGATGCGCTGACCCGCCTCGTCCTCCGTGACCGTCCGCAGGGTGACCGGGCTTTTCGGGACATAAACTCGAGCAGATTCAGTGGCGGGTGTGTTCATATTGATCTAAGGTATTGATTACATTGACCCTGAGGGGTTGTCGTGATAATGTCTTAAAACCGTGTCAGGCGCGACAACCTTTACAAGGGCTTAGGTCCGATTTCTAGGTTGCGCATAGAGACACCGGTTTCAAGTGGCCCCCCATCCGTTGGGGAGCCGCATATTAGTTGGTTCTGGAATTCCAGACCATCGCTCGGCCGATGAGACGGCCGCGTGAAGACCTGAGATCTTAGGCTTCGGCGGTTGATAAGCGGTTAACCGAGATAAAGGCCCCGGGCTTGCCGTATACGTTTTGGCTTAAAGTGATTGAGATGATGCCGGTCGCGTTCCTCGCGCTCGGCTTACCTCTATTCCCAGCCGCAATCAGACTTACGACCCCGGCTTCTATTCTCAAGCTCTCCTCGGCTCCTACCATTTTAGTTGGGGCACATGAAAAGAATGCTCGTCAACGCGGTTCAAGAAGAAGAACTGCGAGTTGCACTAGTCGACGGTCAGAAACTATACGACTTATCGATTGAGATCCCGTCTCGGGAACAGAAAAAATCAAACATTTACAAAGGCCGAATCACCCGCGTTGAGCCCAGTCTCGAAGCGGCATTCGTCGAGTATGGCGCCAATCGCCATGGCTTCCTGCCTTTAAAAGAAGTATCCAAAGAATACTTTGCCGCACAACCTGCGGGCGGCCGCGGCAACATCAAGGATCTGCTGCGCGAGGGCCAGGAGCTCGTCGTGCAGGTGGAAAAGGAAGAACGCGGCAACAAGGGCGCTGCCCTCACGACTTTCATCAGTCTGGCCGGGCGTTTCTTGGTGCTCATGCCCAACAATCCGCGTGCCGGCGGCGTGTCGCGCCGCATCGAGGGCGAAGACCGCGAGCAGATGCGCGATGCCATGAACGGCCTGGTCATTCCGGACGGCATGGGCGCGATCGTGCGCACTGCCGGTGTCGGGCGCACCACGGAAGAACTGCAGTGGGATCTGAACAATCTTAGAACCGCCTGGGATGCCATCGTTGCCGCCAATGACGGCAAGCCGGCCCCCTTCCTGATTTTCCAGGAAAGCGATGCGGTAACCCGCGGACTGCGCGACTATTTCTCCGACGATGTCGGCGAGTGCCTGATCGACGATCCGGATGCATTCCAAAAGGCACAGGAATACATGCAGCGGTTCATGCCGCCGGATGCGCAGCGCAAGCTGAAGCTCTATCAAGATCCGGTGCCGCTGTTCACGCGCTATCAGATCGAGAGTCAGATTGAATCGGCGTATTCCCACAAGGTGAACCTGCCCTCGGGCGGCAGCCTGGTGATCGATCATACCGAGGCGCTGGTGTCCATCGATATCAACTCGGCGCGCAGCACGCGCGGCGGCGACATCGAGGCCACGGCCCGCAATACCAACCTGGAAGCAGCCGAAGAGATCGCGCGCCAGTTGCGCTTGCGCGACATCGGCGGCTTGATCGTGATCGATTTCATCGACATGGAATCCACCGCCAATCAGCGCGCGGTCGAGGACATGCTGCGCGATGCGGTCAAGATGGATCGGGCGCGCATTCAGTTGGGCAGGCTGTCGCGCTTCGGTTTGTTGGAGCTGTCGCGCCAGCGTCTGCGTCCCGCGTTGAGCGAGACCACGCACATCAACTGTCCGCGCTGCACCGGCATGGGAACCATCCGCAGCGTCGAGTCGATGTCGCTTGCATTGTTGCGCTTGATCGGTGAAGAAGCGCGCAAGGAGCGTACCGGCCGCGTCATCACGCAGGTGCCGGTGGATGTCGCCACCTACCTCATGAACGAAAAGCGCGAACAGCTGCATCAAATCGAAACTCGCGACAAAGTGTCGCTGGTGATCGTGCCGAATCCCCACATGCAAACGCCCGCATACGCACTGCGACGCGTCCGCGACGATGAAAAGGAACTGCCGGAGAACACCACCGTCAGCTACTCATTGGCGGATCAGCCGGTGGTAGAGGACGAAACCGTCGGCACTCGCGACAAGAAGCCCGTGGGCGAAACCCCGCTGGTACCGAGCATTCTGCCCGCGGCGACCGCGCCCATCATCCCCATGCCGGTGGTGGTGGCGGCGAGCCCTGCGCCCGTGACTCCAGTCCCGCAGGTCGGGGCCTTGGTCAGACTCTGGCGCTGGCTGTTTGGCAGCGGCGGGAGCACGAAAGCAGCGGCAGAAGCGCCGCCCTCCCCGTCCACCCAACGCGACCGACCACAGCACTCACGCAACGATCGCTATCGCAGCGGCGGTGGCGACCGCGATCGGAATCGCGACCGTGGAGATCGGGATCGCGGTGACCGCGATCGCCATGCCCGTCGGGACAGCGCCCCCCGCGATGGCGCGCCCCGCGATGGCGCGCCCCGCGATCCGCGGCGTGACGGCCGGCCGCCACGCCCCGATGCAGTTCGCAACGCGGCACCCGCCCAACGACCCGATCAAGCAGCACGCCAAGAGCCGGCTCGCAGCGAACCGCCGCGCGAGCAAGCGCCGCGCAGCGATCAGGCGCCACGCCCGGAAAATTCGCCGAGACCCGAAGGCGAACGATCCGGCAACGATCGAAATGAGCGTGGCGAGCGTGGTGGACGCAGCCGTCGCCGTCGCGGCCGCGGTCGCCGCGATGGCGGTGAGAATTCCGTGAACGGTAACGGCGGCGGCAACCAAGACGCCGGCTCCGGAGCTTCTTCGGTCACTGCTGGTGTTTCGGCTGGCGATAACCACGCCGTGGGAGCGCCAGAGCGCCCCGCGCCGGTCGCTGCGGAGCCCGCGCCCGCGCCGTTTCGCGAGCCGCCGCCGCCGCGCCCGGCGGACAGCGCCGGCTCGAGCTCGGGATCGGAAGGCAAGTATGTGGTCTGGTCGTCCGCGCCCAGCGATGTACCGCGTTCCGGCCCCGACGAGCGCTAACGCAACGCTTTCAAGCGCACGGTCAGCGCCAGACTGACGCCAAGCACCGCGGCCGCAAGGCCGCGGAGCACGGCGACCGCCGTGTCGTAGATCAGTCCGACCGCTCGGATCCCATGCGCGCCCACCTGGTAGGATTCCCGCGCGCTGAAGGAAAATACAATCGTGAAAACCAGCATCGCCGCCAGGTAGACCATGGCCCAACGGTGTCTCTCGGGCTTGGACAAGACCCGATTGGGCACTACGGTTTCTGGATCGCGCCTCAGTGCATATACGATGATGCCCACCACCACCGCAAGCCCGACCAACGATCCTGGATCCTGAATCAAACGCGTCGCCATGATATGGCGGCGGCCAATATCGAATAACGGCTCGTCCAGCGCCGGGAACATCCGCACGCCGCGCCCGCCGTCATGGCTGAATCCATCCAACGCCAGGTGCGACAGCGCGCCGACCAGAATGCCGCAGGAAGCGAGCAGCCACTGACGTACGCTGCCCACCGGCTCCGGCCTCTTGAACTCCTG
>JAXDQN010000358.1:0-4291 GCA_034667865.1 Gammaproteobacteria bacterium | reverse complement strand
AAGCAGTTCACCGATCGGCGCGGCCATGGCACTTATTCGTTCGTCGTACGCAGCTGTCGCGGCGCGCAGCTGGACCCAAACTTCGAGCGCGGCTCGACCCGTCTGCGCAATGCAATGAAGGCAGCCGTTTGCCTGCTAGACATTGAGCTGTCACAGATGAACAGCGAAATCCGCGCTGCCTATCGCGCTAAACCCGATGTGCTCGGCATCTTTCCGGTCGCTGCGTACAATGGCGGTGGGCGCAACGTCGCGAAGCTTTATCGGGCGCTCAACCGCATGGGTGTCCAGCTCGACGAGCTGCGGCGCGGGCCAGCTCACTCCGGGCTCCACAGTCACTTGCCCCTGTGTCTGGCGCCAGGATGGATCTTTGGTGCGAGCAGTCAGCATTCCGCGTTACAACCGCGAAAATAGCGGCTACATCGAAAAGTATCAGAGCATCCTCAGCTTATTCGACTAAGACCGCGACAATCCCCTAATCAAGCTAACGACATCTAGTCTTATCAATCCGCCATATAGCGATAACTATATGTTATATAAGAATTAACAAGCTTTATACTTAGTCCGATATCTAGTCTACTATCTAGTATAGTACGGTCATGGATGCCAATCTGACCCGGAGCTTGATCACCCGACTGCGCGCCGGCACCGCGACTTCGCCGGAGCTGCAAGGCGTGCTCGGCGCCTCACAAACCGCCGTGTCGCGCGTCCTGCGCGAATTGGTCGACGAGGGACGCGTGCTGAAGTTTGGTCGTGCGCGAGCGGTGCGATACGGATTGCGCCGTCCCGTTGAGTCCATCGGATCACAATGGCCGCTTTACCGTGTCACTGAAACCGGAGTACCTAATCCAATCGGCATTTTGTTTGGTCTCGCCGCCGACGAGTATTACTTAGAAGTGTATCCCGGTGTCGAGGAGCGCGGCTTTGCCTGGGGTGGTTTGAGTTCGGGGTTGCCTTATTTTTTGCAGGACCAGCGGCCGGGAGGATTTTTGGGCCGCATGATCGCTGCGCAATATCCAGAGCTCGATTTGCCGAAGCGGGTCATCGATTGGAGCGATGATCAGTATCTGCAGTATCTGACGCTGCGCGGGTCGGATGTCGTCAGCGACCTGATTCTGGGCGACCGCGCATTCGATAGGTATATCGCGCCGGCGCCGGCGAGAAATCAACTGCAGATTGGTGAAAGAGTCGAACGCTATCCGGTGCTGGCGGACGCAGCGATGATTGAGGAATTTGTTGGTGCCTCGGTGCAAGGCGAGCATCCGAAATTTACCGCGGCGGTCGATCTGGCGGGAAGTCTGCGTGAAGTCATCGTCAAATTCTCGCCTTCGGTCGCCACTGCAGTAGGGCAGCGGTGGGCTGATTTGCTGATGGCAGAGCACCACGCGCATGAGATCTTAAGCGGCGCGGGCGTGCTGAGCGCGAAGAGTGAGATTTTGCAGGCACGCGGCCGGGTTTTTCTCGAAGTCGAGAGATTTGATCGTCAGGACGGCGGCGGGCGAGTGGGCGTGAGTTCGCTGTTCGCCATCGATGCTGGCGTGATTGGTGGGGCGAAGAGTTGGTTGGATGGCGCGCAGAAGCTATTTGACTCAAAGCGCATCGATGCCACGACCTTGGAACTAGTACGGCTGGTTTCGACTTTTGGTGCGCTGATCGCGAACACCGATCGACACTTTGGCAATCTGGCATTTTTCGATCGGTACGACGGACGCTTCACCTTGGCGCCCATCTATGACATGTTGCCGATGTGGTTCGCGCCATCCCACGATGAGATTGTGGAACGATCGTTCGAGCCTCCGGAACTCACGTCGGCGACTTTGCAGGCCTGGCCCAAGGCGCGCGAGATGGCAGGGCGATATTGGCAAACGTTAACAAAGGATGAGCGGATCAGTGCTGAGTTTCGCGGAATCGCGGAGCGCTCACTCGGGATACTCAACGCGTTACCCCGCACTGGGGCTTATGCCTATAGAAGCAGGGCTTCCAACTAGATTGAACAGCTGTATCTAGGACTTTCAGGAGTTCGCAATGATACGCGTCGCCGCTCGACCGCCGCGGTTACACCTCCAATCGATCCGTGGGACGGGCCACCAGCGCATACAACACCGGCATGAGGAAAACGCTAATCAGCAGCCGTGTGAACAGGCCGCTGACGATGACCAGTGCGAACGGTCGTTGGGTGTCCGTGCCGACACCGGTGGCAAGCGCCACTGGCAGCAAGCCGAGCGCGGCCACCAGCGCGGTCATCATGATTGGGCGCAGCCGCAAGATCGCGCCTTGGCGAATCGCCACGGCCACATCGCTGCCACCGCGGCGCAGTTCGTTGACATAGGAGATGTATACGATCGCGGTCTGCACCGAAACACCGAACAGGGCGAGAAAGCCGATACCGGATGAGGCAGAGAACGGTGTGCCAGTGATCCACAATGCGACGATGCCGCCCACTGGCGCCGACAGCAGCACGCCGAGCACCGTGATGAATGGGAACTTGAAATTGCTGTAGAGGGCAAACAGCAGCAAGAAGATCAGGAACAGAGTCAGCGGCAGCACCACCCCGAGTTGCTGACGCGAGGCGGTGTATTCGGCGTACTCGCCGCCCCAGTCCAGCCGATAGCCCTGGGGCAGGCTGACCTGTTTCTTGACCTCGTGCATGGCTTCGCCGACTGCGCCGGCTAAATCGCGTCCGTCCACCGAAAACTGCACACCGATATAGCGGGAATTGTCCTGGCGGTAAATAAACGAGGCGCCACTCTCCACACCGATGTCCGCCAATTCCTTCAGCGGAATCTGCTGGCCCGCCGGCGTGGCCACCAGGATGTTGCCGATCTCCTCGGGATTGTTGCGATACTGCTGCTCCAGTCGCACGATAAGATCGAATTGTTTTTCCTGCTGCACCACCTGGGTGGCAGTATCGCCGCCGATTGCGGTCTGGATCAGGGCATTGATGTCGGCAACATTCAAGCCGTAGCGCGCGATCCGCTCGCGGTTGATTTTGATGGTGAGGCTGGGTTGTCCGAGTTCCTGCACCAACGTAACGTCACGGATCCCGCGCACCCGCTCGAGGATCTGCTTGATGGCTTTTCCCTTGCGCTGCAGCGTCTCCAAATCCGAACCGAACACTTTCACCGCGAGCGCGCTCTTCAAACCCGTTTCCGCCTCATCTACCGCGTCTTCGGCTGGCTGGGTGTAATTGAAGGTAATTCCGGGGAAACCCGCGAGCTTTTGATTGACGGCTGCGATCAATCCGGCTTTATTGCGATAGGCGCCGGTCCATTGCGCGTAAGGTTTCAAGTCGACGTAAAATTCCACATTGAAGAATCCTGTGGGATCGGTGCCATCGTCGGGGCGGCCGAGTTCCGAGGCGACCGTGGTGACTTCCGGAAAAGCCGCCAGTATCCGGCGCACCTGAGGCGCAATCTTCGCCGACTCGTCGTACGAAATGGTGTACGGCATCGTGGCGCGCACCCAGAGGGCGCCCTCATCGAGATGCGGCATGAACTCGGCGCCGATGCGCGGAATCAGCAGCAACGAGCCCAACAGCAGCAGCGCGGACGCCAACGTGGTCGCATAGGGATGCGCGAGACATGCGTCGAGCCCTCGCGTATAAGCGGATTTGATGGCCTCGAACGCGGCATTGCGCCGCTCGCGCACGCCGTTGCGCATGAACCAGGCGCAGAGCACCGGCAGCAAGGTGAGAGTGACCAGCAGCGAGCCTATCAACGCGAACACCATGGTGTCCGCCATCGGCTTGAACAGCGTGCCCGAGGGGCCGGACAGGACGTAGATCGGTAGGAACCCGGCGACGATGACGGCGACCGAGTAGAACAGCGGACGGTCCACCTCGGCCGCCGCTTCGAGAATGATCTGTGTCACGCTGACCGAGGAGTTCCTGCGGGCGACGATCTGGCGGAAGATGTTTTCCACCATCACTACGCCCCCGTCGACCAAGATTCCGAAGTCCACAGCACCGATCGATAAAAGATTGGCCGAGGCGTGCTGCAGATCCAGGCAGATGAATGCAAACAGCAGTGCGAGCGGAATGCTGGCGGCAACGATCAAACCGGCGCGAAAATCATAGAGAAAAAAGATCAGCACCACGACGACCAGCAGGACCCCGCGCAGCAGATTGCGCTTCACGACCTCGGTGGTGACCGAAACCAAGTCGCTGCGGTCGTAGAACGGCAGGACTTTGATGTCCTTCGGCAGGATCTCATCGTTCAACTCCTGGGTTTTCGCTTCCACCCCCCGCAGGACGTCCTGAGTCTTCTCGCCGGTGCGCAGCAAGATCACGCCTTCC
>JAXDQN010000357.1:0-7745 GCA_034667865.1 Gammaproteobacteria bacterium | reverse complement strand
GTAAGGGGCTGGCGCCGCGCCCGCGGCTGATTCTCACAGCTGTCTCGCACATTCACTTTCCTTGAAAGGCGTTTCGCTTTGCCGCGGAACGCGCAAAGCTTTACCCTACTGCCCCAAGTTCTAACTCTTCCTCAAGGAATGCACATGCAAACGGGCTTCGTCGGATTGGGCGCCATGGGCGCGCACATGGCGCGCAATCTCCATCGCGCCGGTTTACTTACAGGTGTCTGGAATCGCTCGCCCGAAAAAGCCAAAGCGCTGGCCGAAGAACTCAAGGTCATCGCCTTCAAGGATCTGAACGAGCTGGCCGGCAACTGCGAGGCCGTAATCACCTGTGTGTCCGCGGACAAGGATTTGCAGGAAGTCATCAAAGGATTGGAGCCGGGCTTGAATCCCAACATGATCGTGATGGATTGTTCCACGGTGGGAAAGGACACGGTGCGCGACATCCATGGACAGCTCGACGCCATGGGCGTGGGCTTTCTCGATTGTCCGGTGAGCGGCGGCGTCGAAGGCGCGCGGCTCGCAACCTTGGCCATCATGGTGGGCGGCGATGAGGCAGTGTTCAATCGCGCCAAGCCGATTCTCGATGCCATGGGTAAGGCCGTGGCCTACATGGGCGGCAGCGGTGCGGGACAGGCGACCAAGGCCACCAATCAAATCATGTGCGCCGGCATCATTCAGGTGGTGGGCGAAGCCATGGCGTTCGCCCATGCCGAAGGCCTGCCGCTGAAGCAGGTCATCGATGTGCTCGGCAAGGGCGCCGGCTCGAGCTGGTACTTCGTCAATCGCGCGCCTTTCATGGCCAACAATAGTTTCCCGGCGGGATTCCGCGTGCGCCTGCACGACAAGGATTTGAAACTGTGCCGCGACATGGCGGCCAAGCATGGCGCCAAATTGCCCGTGACGGAGTCGGTGATTTCGCAGTACGCGGAATTGATGGCCGAAGGGTTCGGCGATGAGGACATCTCGGCCATTTATCGTCTGGCCTCCAAACTGTTTCCCGACAAGTTCGCGTGAGCCTAACGCTGCGCATCGCCACGCGGAAAAGTCAGTTGGCGCTGTGGCAGGCGGAACATGTCGCCGCGTTGCTGCGTGCAGCGCACCCCGGCGTCGCCATCGAGCTGGTGCCGATGCTGACGCAGGGCGATCGCATTCAGGACCGCAGTCTCGCGGCCATCGGCGGCAAAGGTCTGTTCATCAAGGAACTGGAAGTGGCCATCGCGGAACGGCGCGCCGACATCGCCGTGCACTCGATGAAGGATGTGCCGGCGGATCTGCCGCCGGGATTTACGATTGGCGCGGTGCTGACCCGCGCGGATGCGCGCGATGCGCTGGTGACCAAGGGCGGGGTGGCGCGCCTCGAAGATCTGCCGCAGGCTGCACGCCTCGGCACTTCCAGCCTGCGGCGCCAGGCGCAATTGCGCGCACTTAGGCCCGACCTCAAGATCGAGGCGCTGCGCGGCAATGTGGATACACGGCTGCGCAAGCTGGATGAGGGCGGCATGCACGCCATCGTTCTGGCCTGCGCCGGACTGATTCGCTTGGGGCTGGAATCGCGCATTACCGCGCGACTGGATCCCAAACTGTGTCTGCCCGCCGTCACTCAGGGCATCATCGGCATCGAGTGCCGCGACGGCGACTCGCGCACGTCGGAACTGCTGCTGGCGCTGGAAGATCCAGCCACGCGCCTGGTGATGCAAGCGGAACGCGCGTTTTCGCGGCGCTTGGGCGGAAGTTGTCAATCGCCGATCGCGGCCTATGCCGAGCTGCATGCCGATCGAATTGAGTTGCACGGACTGGTGGCGGAGCCCGATGGTTCGCGCCTGCTGCGCGACACACTGAAGGGCAGCCATGACGATCCCGAAGCGCTGGGACTGCGTTTGGCTGAACGGCTACTCGCCGCCGGTGCGGGCCCACTGCTCGAGCGCTTGCGCACCGGCTGACGCCATGGCCACACCCGGCATGCTTGCGCTTGCGGGAATCGGCGTTCTCGTCACCCGGCCCGAGCATCAGGCCATGCCACTGTGCCGCTTGCTGGAGGCCGAAGGGGCCAGCACTTGGCGGCTGCCGGCGCTGGAGATCAAAGCCTTCGGCGATCGCCGCGCGCTGGCTGCGCGCATCGGCGCGCTCGAAACATTCGATCTCATCATCTTCACCAGTGCCAACGCAGTGCGCTTCGGCGCATCGCTGCTCGATCAAAAACGCGACCTGCCGTTGGCGGCCATCGGCGCCGCGACCGCCAGAGCGCTGAATCAGGCCGGCTACCGCGTCGCATTCACGCCGGGCCAATCACCGAATTCTGAAGGCTTGCTGGCGCATCCGCGCCTGGAACACCCGTCCGGCCACCGCATCTTGATGATCAAGGGCAGCGAAGGACGGCAACTGCTGCAGCAAGAACTGACCCACCGCGGCGCCGAGGTGGTGGCGGCGGACGTGTATCAGCGTGTGCCGGCATTGCCCAGCGCGGCCGGCCTGCAGGCCTTGCAGAGGCAATTTGCAGCGGGCGAGGTGCACGTCATCACCGCCAGCAGCTTAGCGGTCGGCGTTGCGCTGCTGCAGATGGCGCCCGAGGAGTTGCGCCGCGAATTTGAACGCGTGCTGTGGGTGGTGCCGGGCGAACGCGTGGCGGCGGCGCTGCGCGAACAGGGATTGCGCGCGCCGCTGCTGTTGGCCGATTCCGCCGAAGATCAAGACTTGGTGGCCTCGTTGCTGCGCTGGCGTTCGAGCACGTCGGGAGCGTAGTCGAAGGAATCGAAAAAGATTCTGCTGCGCGCCACGCCTTGCGCCTCGAACACGCGCCGCGCCGCGCCGATCATCGCCGGCGGTCCCGCCATATAGACCTCGAAGCCGGCGAGATCAGGAATGTCTTGCACGGGCGCTTCATGCACCCAGCCGGTGCGTCCACGCCAGCCGGCAGCGGCTTCGGAGAGCACCGGCGTGTAACGCAGACGCGGCGCTTTACGCAGCAGTCGTTCCAAGGTTTGCTGCGCGTACAAATCCTGCTCGCCGCGCACTCCCCAGTACAGGTGCATGTCGCGATCGATGCCGTTCTCGATCACATGCCGCAGCATGCTGAGCAGCGGCGCGAGGCCCGTGCCGCCGCCCACCAGCAGCATGGGCGCCGGCGATGCTCGATAAATGAATTGTCCCAAAGGACCCTCGATGCTGAGCAGTGCATTGCGGTTCTCGGCGTGAAACAACTTGTCGGTGAACTCGCCGCCGACCACGCGGCGCACGTGCAACTCCAGGGGTTTGGCGTCATGCGGCGGCGAGGCGATGGAGAAGCTGCGGCGCCGCCCTCCCGGCAGCATGATGTCGAGATATTGGCCGGGTTCGAACTGAAATTCCTCGGCCAGCGGCAGCCTCAAGAAAAGCTGCATGACGTCGTGCGAGACTGCAGTGGCACGCTCGATGCGGCACGGCAGACGCTTGACGATGGCCTCGGCCGCGAGGCGCACGTCGAAAGTCTCCAGGGTCACATCGCCGCGGGCGTGCGCCTGGCACAGCAGTACCATGCCTTCGGCCAGTTCGGCGCTAGACAGGCCGAGCGGCGTGCCATGCGGGTACTCGATTTCGCCGCCGATCAGCCGGGCCTTGCAGGAACCGCAATTGCCGCCCTTGCAGCTGTGCGGCAAGTTGAGCCCGGCACCGAGCGCTGCGTCCAGCAAGGTCTGATCGGCATGGACATCGAAGCTGCGCGGTGAATTTATTAAAGTGACACGAGCGCGCGCCCTCACCTACATCTACGCCGGCTGGCTGCGCTTGCTGTCCAGCCAGTCGCCGACGGGCTCCCACTGCTTCCAATCCGGCCAGGCGAGATATTCCGGCAATTCGAGCACCCCCATCCCGCGCGCGTAAGCGCGCACGTAGTTTTGCGCTTCTCGCAGGCAGCCTAGATATGGGACTTTGAGTTTCGTCAGGTAGCCGTCCAATTCTTCATACACCAGCGTGTGTTCGCGCACCCGGTTGGCCAGCACCGCGAGACGCGCCTGTTTGCGCGACACCTTGCCGATTTCCAACAACTCGGCCATGAAGTGGCCGCAAGCTTTCATGTCGATACTCGAGGGCAGCACCGGCACGATGATGGTTTCGGCCCGTCGCACCAGTTCATTCAACTCCGTGCCGTGCACTCGCGCGGGCGCATCGATGACCAGGATGTCGGTGCTGCGCGGTACGCTGCGCAGGCCGTCGTCGAAAGCGGCAACGCCGGTGATGGCCGGCAGATCGACCGGACGTGTGGCGAGCCAATCCAGGCTGGAGCGTTGCGGATCGTAGTCGGCGATGCACACATGATGTCCATCGCGGGCGAAAAACACGGCGATGTTGGTGCTCAAGGTGCTCTTGCCGCATCCGCCCTTGGCGTTCAAAACCATTACGTGGCGCATAATCCCCCGCCTTTATTTTGCGGTTAAGGTAGAACTCGCGCTGTGATTGCGCAACCCCCGCGTCGAATTTGTGTTTTTCGCCCTCGCGGCGCTGGGCTGCTTCGGCTATGCTCTCGCCCATGCGCATCGACTTCTTGAAGATGCAGGGGCTTGGCAACGATTTCTTGGTCTTCGACGCCGCCGCCAATACCCGCCTTGACTCAAGGATGCTTCGCGCCCTCGCCGATCGGCACACCGGTGTCGGCTTCGATCAGGCGCTGATGCTGGAAAGTCCTCGCGACCCCCACAGCCGAGTGTTCTATCGCGTATTCAATTCCGACGGCTGCGAGGTCGAGCAATGCGGCAACGGCGCGCGCTGTATCGCCGCACTGCTGTACGACCGCGCGCCGGAGCTGGGACGCGAACTCACCATGGGCAGCACCGGCGGCACCGTTCATGCCCGGGTGCGCGCCGATGGCCTGGTGTCGGTCGATATGGGCGTACCAAATTTCGAACCGCGCGACATCCCATTGGATGCTCCACAACAGGCGAGCAGCTATTCTTTGAACGTCGATGGCGCCGAGATGGAGATCGGCGCTGTGTCGATGGGCAATCCGCATGCAGTACTGCGCGTCGCGGACACGAAAAGCGCCCCCGTGGAGCGGATTGGGCCTACTATCGAACGCCATGCGCGATTTCCGAAACGCGCCAACGTGGGGTTCATGCAGGTAATCGACGCCAAACACATCGCCTTGCGCGTGTTCGAACGCGGCGCCGGTGAAACACTGGCCTGCGGCACCGGTGCATGCGCCGCAGTGGCCGTCGGACAACAGCGCGGCTGGTTGGAGCAGGAAGTTAGGGTCGAATTGCCGGGCGGCACCGCGATGGTGGCCTGGCCGGGAGCCGGTCAATCGATCTGGTTGACGGGACCCGCCACTACGGTATTCAAAGGATCCATCGATTTAACGCGATTTACGGGAGCCAAACAATGACGACGAGTTCCGCACGCAAGCAGGAAATCTTGAACGACGCCAGCGTCGCCGATTACTTGCAGACCTATCCGGATTTTTTCGAGCGCAACTTAGGCGTGCTGGCCAAGTTGCGATTGCCGCATGTGCGGGAGGGCGGCAGCACCATTAGTTTGGTGGAACGCCAGGTCGAAGTGCTGCGCGAGCGCAATCAGTCCTTGGATCGAAAGCTGAAAGAACTGGTCGATGTGGCCCGCGCCAACGACACGCTGGCGGATCGCATCCATCGCCTGAGCCAGCGGCTGATACGCGCAAAGAGCATGTTGGAAACCATCAACGCGGTGGAGACCTCGCTGCGCGAAGATTTTGACGCCATGCATTCCGTGCTGGTGCTGTTCCTCGATGAGGCGAAACCTCTGGAGGCCGATGCGGGCCGTTTCCTGCGCACTGCCAGTGTGGTCGACGATGAGATCAAAATGTTCGATTCCCTCATGACCGCGGGCAAGCCGCGTTGCGGCCAGGTGCGCGATGCGCAGCGCGATTATTTATTCGGCAAGGATTCGGTGGCGATTGGCTCGGTGGCGCTTACGCCGCTGGGAATCAAGGGCGCATTGGGATTGCTCGCCATCGGCGCCAGCGACGCCGAGCGCTTCCATCCGGCCATGAGCACTGAATTCCTGTCGCGCATCGGCGAGCTTGTGACCTACGCCTTGATGCGCTAGGGCTCGAGCGTGGGGCCGGACGCGCGCGCGTGGATCGATAAATTTCTGGCCTATCTCGCGTACGAGCGGCGCATGAGTCCGCATACGCTGCAAGCTTATGCTCACGACTTGAGTTCAGTGGCCGCGTTTTGCAAGCTGCGCAAGCTGAGAACGTGGCCTGCGCTGGATAATTTGCAGGTGCGAGCGTATGCGGCGGCGGAGCACGGCAGCGGCATAGGGCCGCGCAGCATTCAGCGGCGCCTGTCGGCTCTGCGATCCTTTTTCGAGTTTCTGATGCGCGAAGGCGCGGCCAAGTCCAATCCCGCCAGCGACGTGCGCGCGCCTAAAACCAAGAAGCGCCTGCCCGCCACCTTGGACACCGATCAGATGGCGCGCCTGCTGGATTTTCGCGTGGACGATTCTTTATCGGCTCGCGACAAGGCCATCATGGAGTTGTTTTACTCTTCCGGCTTGCGGGTCAGTGAGCTCGTGAACCTGGAACTTTCCGCCATCGATTTGAAAGACCAAACGGTTCGCGTGCTGGGCAAGGGCAACAAGACGCGCATCGTACCCGTGGGCCGCCATGCCATCGAGGCGTTGAAGAAATGGCTGTTGCAGCGCGCCGGCCTGATACGCGAATCGTCCTCGACACATCCCTTGTTCTTGGGAAAAAGCGGACGCGCGCTCACCCCTCGCGCGGTGCAGCTGCGCGTCAACACTTGGGCGCGGCGCCAGGGGTTGGCGCAGCACGTGCATCCGCATATGTTCCGCCATTCATTTGCCACCCACCTGCTGGAGTCGAGCGGCGATTTGCGCGGCGTGCAGGAGTTGCTGGGGCACGCCGACATCTCGACCACGCAGGTCTACACCCATCTCGATTTTCAGCGCCTGGCCAGCGTCTACGACGCCGCCCACCCGCGGGCGCGCCGACGGTCTTAGAGCGGCTTGAAACGCGGGCAATCGGCCCCATGCTCGACCGACAATGACCCACGATCCGAAGACGATTTACGGCACCACCATATTGGCGGTGCGCCGCAACGGCCACGTTGCGGTCGGCGGCGATGGCCAGGTAACCCTGGGCCAGAGCGTGATGAAGTCCAACGCCAAAAAGGTGCGTCGCCTGTACGGCGGCAAGGTGTTGGCCGGCTTTGCGGGCGGCACGGCGGATGCGTTCACCCTATTCGAGCGCTTCGAAGGCAAACTGGAGAAGTTCGGCAATCTGACGCGCGCCGCCATCGAGCTGGCCAAGGACTGGCGCAGCGATCGCAGCCTGCGGCGGCTCGAGGCATTGCTGTGCGTCGCCGATCTGGAGAGCACTTATGTCATCTCGGGGACCGGCGATGTCATCGAGCCCGAACATGACTTGATCGCCATCGGTTCGGGCGGTGGATTTGCACAGGCCGCGGCGTTGGCCTTCATGCAGGGTGATTATGCGGCGCGCGACATCGTCGAGCGTTCGCTGAACATCGCTGCCGACATCTGCATCTACACCAATCGCAATCTGACCATAGAAGAACTGTAACGCCCATGTCGCAGATGACGCCGCGAGAAATCGTCGAGGAATTGGACAAGCATATCGTCGGTCAAAAGGCCGCGAAACGGGCCGTGGCCATCGCCCTGCGCAACCGCTGGCGGCGCCAACAAGTCGCCGCTGCTCTGCGCCAGGAAATCACGCCCAAGAACATCCTGATGATCGGCCCGACGGGTGT
>JAXDQN010000356.1:0-4345 GCA_034667865.1 Gammaproteobacteria bacterium | reverse complement strand
TGAAGAAGACGCTGGCTGCAGACCTCTATAACGTGAGCGCGATGCGAACGATCGATGAGACGACCGGCGTTCAGGCCTTCGACACGTTGCGCAGCCGGGCTTATTCGCGCGACCGCGGCCTGGTAATTCTGCTGAGTACCGCATCGGTGATTCTTCTGTTGGCAACGGCGGGCGGTATTGTCGGTGTGACGATCTTTTGGGTTAGCGAACGTCAGCGCGAGATCGGCATCCGCCGAGCACTTGGAGCGACCCGGCTCGAGATTGCGGCGCACATCCTGACGGAGAACTTTTTCATGGTGAGCGCCGGCATTGCCGTCGGGGCCGTCCTGGCCTTTGTCGCCAATCTGGCTTTGATGCGCTTTCTGGAAATGAGCAGCCTGCCAGCGATTTACATCGCGATCGGCAGCTTTCTGGTCCTCATGCTGGGCCAGTGCTCCGCTCTAATGCCTGCGCGTCATGCCGCCCGGGTATCCCCGATGCAAGCCACGCGCTTGAATATTTCCTTATAAATCAATGGTCGGGGTGACAGGATTCGAACCTGCGACATCTACGTCCCAAACGTAGCGCTCTACCAGTCTGAGCTACACCCCGGATTGGTGGCCGGCACCTCGGGGTGCGAATCGTAGCAGGTCGCGGATAGGGCGCAACTAAGGCCTTTACCGCCCTACCCGGCCAGCTTCGGCGCGGCCGGCTCGGCCTAGCGCTGTCGATACCGTTTCGGCGTCGTGCCAACGAAGCGCGAAAAGGTCTTGGCAAAATTGGCATGGCTGCTGAAGCCGCAGGCACGCGCCACTTCCGCAATCGGCGTACGGCTGCCTTCCAACAGCTGTTTGGCGCGCTCGATGCGCCGCCGCAGCACATAGCGGTATGGCGTATCTCCGGCGGTGTTGCGAAACGCCCGGCTGAAATGGAATACGCTGCCGCCGGCCACATTGGCGAGATCCGCCAGGGCCACATTGGTGCCGAGTCGCGACTCGACGAATTCCACCACGCGCTTCAGCTGATAGGCAGCCAACATTTCGCGCGGCTTGGAGGAGCGCAAATGGCGTGCCGTGGAGTGCTCACGCAGCAATTTGATCACGAAGGTTTCCAGCAGCGAGTCCATGTACAGCGGCTCGACGGCGTCCTTGGTGCGTATCTCATTCAGCATCGCGGAATACGAGGCTTCCAATAGCGGATCGCGGACGCCGACCCGGTCCACCAGCGAAAAGTCGCTGAGTTTCTCAAAGCGCAAAGCCATTCGCGACAGCAGTGACGGCGCCAGATACAGATGCGCGAATTCGATTGGTCCCTGGGTATGCCACTTGAAGTGCGTGCCCACCGGCACGATGGACAACGATCCGGTTTCCACCACGGCGGACACTGACGCGCCGTCACGCTTGCGATCCACCTTTTTGGGACCGCCCAAGTGCTGCACGATGTAGTGATGATCGAGCGCCGGCTGATCCAGGTCCGGCTGCCCACCCGTCCAGTGCCGCATGAGCGCGGTCGACCAGCCGGAGCGTTCGCTCGACAAATCCGCCGGCGCGGACAACTGCCCCGCCCATTCGTCCGGTGTTGCGCGTTCGCGGGAAATGATCTGTTGCACTTTTTGGCTCCCTATCATTCGTGGCGATTTCTCGCCCTCCCTGACAAGACCGCCCAAAAACAACGTTTATTCCTTATTTAGCCCCGCACCGTGGCTTTAAGTTCCCGCATCACGGCGTCGGTGTCCGCGCCCAGCAGCGGCGCCGCCCGGGTGATGCGCCCGGGCGTCTCGGACAGTTGCACCGGCACCCCCAACACCCGAATCGGCCCCGCCACGGCGTGCTCGACCACCGGCGTCATGTTGCGCGCGGCCGTCTGCTCATCGTCGACCACTTCCTTCAGGTTACGTACCACTGTGCACGGAATGCCGTGACTAGACAACACCTCCACCCAATGTGCCGCCGGCTGGGAGCGAAACAGCGCCTCCAGGATGGGCTCGAGCACCGCGCGATTTTTTACCCGCAATGGATTGGAGTTGTAGTCCGGATGGTCCATCAGGTCCGCGCGGCCCAAAGCCACGCAGAAACTCTTCCACAACTTATCGCTGGCCACCGCAATGGTAATCTCGCGGTCCGCGCAGACATAATTACGATAAGGAACAATGCCGTCGAACAGTGTCCCGCGCGGTCCGGGGATGACCTCCGACGTCAGATAGCGCGCAAAGCTAGGCAGCATTGTTGACATAACGGTGTCCATCATCGACACATCCACAAATTGACCCCGCCCCGTGCGATGCCGAGCTTCGAGCGCCAGCAACGCCCCGATCAGGGAAAACATACCCGCCGTGATGTCCGCGATGGAGTGGCCCGTCTTGACGGTTTCTCCCGCCAGCGTGCCGGTGATGCTCATGAGGCCTGAGGCGGATTGAATGATCAGATCCATCGCCGGTTCCATGCGCCGCGGACCGCTCTGACCGTAGCCGGATATGGATACATAGATCAAGCGCGGATTGGCCGCCGCTAAAGACGCATAGTCCAAGCCCAGCCGATTCATGGTGCCGGGCCGGAAATTCTCCAGCACGATGTCAGCCCGCGCCGCGAGCTCGCGGCAGGCCGTCAGTCCCTCGTCTGTTTTCAAATCAATCGCGACGCTTTCTTTGCCGCTGTTGAGGCCCACAAAGTACGAGGCGTCCGCGCCGTGAAACGGCGGCCCCCAGGTGCGGCCGATATCGCCTTCCGGACTTTCGATTTTGATGACCCGCGCACCGTACGCCGCCATCAGCATGCTGCAGTACGGACCGGCCAGCGCATGCGAAAAATCCAACACAGTAAGACCGGTCAGCGGGGAAGCCGAAGTTGCCATGGCGAAAGCAGACTCGATACGACCCATCGAAGTTGATGGCGCCGCAATCATACACAAGCGTCAAATGGCTAGATTGCTTGGCCTGTCAGGCGGAACCGCGACGGCCGCGTCCGCGCGTGCGTAAATACACATGCGGGCGCGCCACGGAACTCGGCAGGCCGGCGCGAAACACATGAGCCGACGGCACCGGCTCGAGACTGCGTTGCTCATTCAACGTGGTCTCGATGGTTTCGAGCGAGGGCAGTAGATTCTGATACAGGGAATGTGCGCGATCGGTGGGCACCACGCCCTGGCTGACACGGGTGAACAGTGCGTCGCCAAACAACGCGCGCAGACGCTTCAATGAATTGCTGACCGCGGGCTGGCTCAACGCCAGGGTACCGGCGGCGCGGGTAATGGACCGCTCCCGCATCAGGACCGCAAACACCACCAATAGATTCAGATTGACGTTTCTAAAGTTGTTCTCGTTCACGGGACGAATTCCTGCATTCGAAGCTGGCGACATTCTTTTTTTGGATGTTACTCGTAATTCCGCAGAATGGAACAGTCTTTATCGGATTCTGCTAGGCGAAATGAAGCTCCCTAGCCCAGGGGCTGGAAGTTGCTGGCCGACGGGTCTTTGGCGGGGTCGGCATCGCTCACCTTGCCGCCAAAATGCCCAATGACATAAGGTACAAAGCCATGCGCAACCTCGATCTAGTCTTAGCCGTCGGCCATCACCTGCTGATCTTTGCGGTGTTCGGATTTTTGCTGATCGAGTTTTTGTGGCTTCGAACCACGCTGTCCCGTGACAGCATCTCGCGTATCGCGTCGGCGGACCTGGGCTACGGAATCGCGGCAGCACTCATCGTGGTGGTCGGCTTCGCCCGGGCGATCTACGCGACCAAGGGCTGGACCTACTATTCGCACAATACGTTTTTCTGGCTGAAACTGACCACCTTCGCCCTCATTGGCCTGCTGTCCATAAAACCCACCCTCGTGTTCCTGCGCTGGCGGCGTGCCGCCGAGCTTCCGGATGCCGCTGCGGTGCATACCATGCGTCGCTACCTGCATGTTGAGCTGGCCCTGTTCGCCCTCTTGCCAATCTTCGCAGCGGCGATGGCGCGTGGCTATGGCAAGTACTAAAGAGGGGATCACCCGGTTTTTTGCCAGTGAGTTTCCGCCCTAGAAGCGCAGGCCCCCTGCGAAACGCCACGCACTCTGGGCCGAAAAATTCTGATAGGGATCGTAGGCCAGGCGTAGAAACCACTTCGGCCAGTCGTAGTTGGCACTGACGCCCCAGGCACTGATGCGACCCGCGTCGCTCAAGCCGCTCTTATGCAGGAGATCCAGGGTGGCGTGGGAGGGGCCAAATGGGATTTGGGCATTGAGATGCCAATCGCGTTGTCCGGTGTGAAAGCGATCGTCGGCGATCACCATCAAGTAATAACTGATGCCGCCATCGGAATGATGCCCGGCGCCCAGCGTCACTGCATCATTGGGATCGAAATTTAGATTGAAGTAAGGCCGTGCATCG
>JAXDQN010000355.1:0-11661 GCA_034667865.1 Gammaproteobacteria bacterium | reverse complement strand
TTCATAGAAGAGCAGGTCGCTGTCGGCTGCCATCGGTTGCCACGGAGTAAAAGTCCCCGCATCGCCACCCAACTCCTTGGCTTCGATGGCGTCATGAATATAGCGGCGCACTTTGCCGTTGCCGCTCTCGCCATACTCGGCGAAGGTCGCATCGAGTTCGCCGAGTAAATTGGCTTCCGGACCGAAATGGCTGATCGGCGGGCTGGCGCCGCTGTCGGCGATGCGCACGCGCTCGCGCATCTCCTTGCGGTCATAGCGATGAAATGAGTCGCCTTCGATGGTTTGTGCACTGATGCGTTCGCGCCGAAAGATGTGCGCGAAACTTTTCATCACCGTCGTGGTGCCCGCGCCGGACGAACCGGTCACGGCAATGATGGGATGGTTGATCGACATGTTAGAGCCGCGCGTCGGAACGAAACATCGAGCGTTCGTTGAACAGCGGCGAGCTGTACGGCCGATCCACACCGCTGGCATGTTCGCGGTGGTAGCGCTCGATACGATCGACTTCACAGCGCGAACCCAGGATCAGCGGCACGCGCTCGTGCAATGTCTTCGGCAGCAACTCGAGCACCCGTTGACGTCCGGTGCTGGCCCGACCGCCGGCCTGTTCGACTAGAAAGCTGATGGGACTCGCTTCGTACAGCAGGCGCAGCCGTCCGGGCTTGCCCGGATCCTTGGTGTCCTTGGGATACATGAACACGCCGCCGCGCATCAAAATGCGATGCACCTCGGCAACCATGGACGCGATCCAGCGCATGTTGAAGTCGCGTCCGCGGTCGCCCATCTTGCCGGCCTGGCATTCGGTCACGTAGCGATGCACGGGCGGCTCCCAGAAGCGCGCATTGCTGGTGTTGATGGCGAACTCGCTCGACTCGGCCGGAACCTGCAGGTCCGGATGGGTCAGGATGAAATTGCCGATCTCGCGATCCAGCGTAAAACCATGAGTGCCCTTGCCGACAGTGACCACCAGCATGGTGGAGGGACCGTAGATGGCGTAGCCCGCAGCCACTTGGTGGTGGCCGGGCTGCAGAAAATCGGCGAGCTCCGGCGCGTCCCGCTTGTCGTGACGCAACACCGAAAATATGGTGCCGACAGAAACATTCACGTCGGTATTCGACGAACCGTCGAGAGGGTCGAACACCAACAGATAATTGCCGCGGGTATATTCGCCCGGCACTGCATAGGGTTCAGCCAGTTCTTCGGATGCCATGCCGGCCACCAATCCGCCCCATTCGCAGCTGCGGAGCATGGCGTCGTTGGCGAGCACATCGAGTCTCTGTTGGGTTTCGCCTTGCACATTTTGAGTGCCTACGGCGCCCAAGAAGCCGCCCAGCGCACCTTTGGCCGTCATCGCGGAAATCGCCTTGACCGCTGCCGCGACGTCCACCAGCAGTGCGCCCAAGTCGCTGGCGCCGGCGATGCCATTGAGTTGCTGGATCAAGAATTTCGACAGAGTGGTGCGGCCAAGATGCATGGGTTACTCCTGAAACACGCGGCTGGCGCGAATGTCGGCTTCGGCGATGGTCGATAAATCTTCCGGTGTGAATTCACGCTCCTGTTCGGCGAACAGGCGGCTCGCCTGCCTCAGGCGAGCGCGATCCAAGGCGTTGCGCACGCTGCGCGCATTGGCGAAGTGCGGTTGAACGATGCGGCGGCCGAGGTATTCCGCGAATGCCTGGCGCGCGCCGAGACCGAAGCGATAATTTTGCTGCTCCAGCAATTTGTCGCCGATACGCAGCAGATCGCCTGCGGGATAATCGGGGAAATCCAGGTGATGGGCAATGCGCGAGCTCATGCCGGGATTGGAGCGGAAGAAAGTGTCCATGCGATCTTTGTAGCCCGCCAAAATCACCACCAGGTCGTCGCGTTGGTTCTCCATGACCTGCAGCAGGATCTCGATCGCCTCCTGCCCGTAGTCGCGCTCATTCTCCGGGCGATACAGGTAGTAGGCCTCGTCGATGAACAGCACGCCGCCCATGGCCTTCTTGAGGACCTCTTTGGTCTTGGGCGCGGTGTGGCCGATGTATTGGCCCACCAAGTCGTCGCGGGTTACGGCGACCAGGTGGCCTTTGCGTACATAGCCCAGGCGATGCAGGATTTCCGCCATGCGCAGCGCCACGGTGGTTTTGCCGGTGCCCGGGTTGCCGGTAAAAGACATGTGCAGGCTGGGTGCGTGCGCCAGCAAGCCCAAATTGGCGCGCAGCTTGTCGATGACCAGCAGGGCTGCGATATCGCGAATGCGGCTTTTGATGGGCGCCAATCCGACCAGATCGCGCTCGAGTTCCTCGATGACGGCCCCGGCCTGACTTTGCGCCAGCACATCTTTCACGGTACGCGCGGGCGGTGCGGCGGCCTCCACAGCGTCGCCTGCAGGCGGCGGCGCATCAAGCGGCGAACTCAATTGCCCGGCGATGCCGTACATCACTAGCGCTGCGCCAATCCGCGCACGGTGTAGCGCAGCGTGCGGCCTTCGGCTTCTTGACGCACCAGGGTGAACCCGGGTTCGCTGGCCGGACGATTGACGATGAAGCTCATGACGATGGTTTCCACGCCGCGGGTGGAATCAAATGCCATTAAGCGGATGTAGTGCTGCGGAAAGGTCTTGCGGCAATTCCTCAGCTCCAGCATCACGCCGGCGGCATCGCGCAGATCGAACATCGGCATGCCGAACATTTCCCAGTAGGTATTGCGCGGATGCGGATCGTCGGTGTACTCGACGCTCCACGCATAGCCCTTATTGAGGCCGTACTGAATTTGCAGCGCGATCTCGGCATCGGTCAGTTCGGGCAGATAGCTGAACTGACCCTGAGTGATGCGGCGTACGGGATTGGTCATCATCATGGTTCTCCTGGATATCAAGCCGACGCCGTCGGCGTGACCGCGTAATCGGAACTGTCGGTGGAGGTGTAGTTGAAGCTGATCTCGCCCCAGGTATCGAGCGCCTGTTGCAGCGGAGCGCAACCCTTCGCGGCCTGGCGCAAGATGTCCGGCCCCTCGTTGCGAATGTCGCGGCCTTCGTTGCGCGCCTTGACCATCACTTCCAGCGCGACGCGATTGGCCACCGCGCCGGCTTGAATGCCGGCGGGATGGCCGATGGTGCCGCCGCCGAATTGCAGCACTACATCGTCGCCGAACAAGTCGAGCAGCTGATGCATCTGGCCGGCATGGATGCCGCCGGAGGCAACCGGCATGACTTTGCGCAGGTCGGCCCAGTCTTGATCGAAGAACAAGCCGCGCGGCAGATCCTTCTTGGTAATGCTGTCGCGGCAGACGTTGTAGTAGCCCTGCACGGTCATCGGATCGCCCTCGAGCTTGCCCACGGCGGTGCCGGTGTGAAGATGGTCGACGCCGGCGAGACGCAACCACTTGGCAATGACGCGGAAGCTGACGCCGTGATTTTTTTGCCGCGTGTAGGTGCCGTGTCCGGCACGATGCATGTGCAAAATCATGTCGTTCTTGCGGCACCAGTTCGACATGCTCTGAATCGTCGACCAGCCCACCACCAGATCGACCATCAGGATGACGGAACCCAAATCCTTGGCGAACTCGGCGCGCTCGTACATGTCCTCGACGGTGGCGGCGGTGACATTGAGATAGGAACCCTTGACCTCGCCCGTGGCGGCGCTGGCCTTGTTCACGGCGTCCATGACGTACAGAAAGCGATCGCGCCAATGCATGAAGGGCTGCGAGTTGATGTTCTCGTCGTCCTTCATGAAATCGAGACCGCCCTTCAGGCCTTCGTACACCACGCGACCGTAGTTGCGGCCCGACAGGCCGAGCTTGGGTTTGGTGGTGGCGCCGAGCAGCGGCCGGCCGAATTTATCGAGACGCTCGCGTTCCACGATCAGGCCGGTGGGAGGGCCCTTGAAGGTCTTCACATAGGCGACGGGAATGCGGATGTCTTCCAGGCGCGCGGCCTTCAGCGGTTTGAAGGAAAACACATTGCCGATGAGGCTGGCCGTCATGTTGGCGATCGAGCCTTCCTCGAACAGGATGATGTCGTAGGCCACCCAGGCGAAGTACTGTCCGGGGGTGTTGGGGACCGGTTCAACCTTGTAGGCCTTGGCGCGATAGCTGTCGCAGGCCGTGAGCCGGTCGGTCCAGACCACAGTCCAGGTGGCCGTGCTGGATTCACCGGCTACCGCGGCGGCCGCCTCGACGGGGTCCACACCCTCCTGCGGGGTGATGCGGAACAGACAGATCGTGTCGGTTTCCTTGGGCACGTAATCGGCCTGCCAGTAGCCCATTTGCCGGTATTTCAGGACCCCGGCGCTGTAGCGCTTTTTGGCGTCCGTTATCAGGCCTTCTTCAACATGCTTGCTCACCGTTGCCATCTTTGGGTCTCGACGTCGTTTAGGGGGATGGCGAGACTGTGGCGAGGTTGATCATGTACGTACAGTCAGTTATTGTTACCCCAACGTTAAGCATTCCTTAATGAAGAACGCCACCCTCCGCCAGTTACGGGTCTTTGCCTCGGTTGCCAAGCATCTGAGCTTCATTCGCGCGGCCGAAGAGCTGAACCTCACAGCGCCCGCGGTTTCCATGCAGATCAAGGAATTAGAGGCGGCGGTCGGCCTGCCCGTGTTCGATCGAACCAGTCGCCAAGTGTCCCTCACCATGGTCGGGGAGTACGTTCTGGCGCATAGCCGACGAGTGCTGTCTGCGATGCGCGATGCCGAGGATTTGGTGGCGCGTTTTCGCGGCCTGCAGGTGGGGCCGCTGGATGTGGGCATGGTCAGCACCGCGGAGTATTTTCTGCCGCGATTACTGGCGCAGTTTCACCAAGAGCATCCGGGCATCGTGATTCGTCTGCAGGTGGCCAACAATCGGGATCAGATCGTGGCGCTGATGCAGGAGGGCGGCATCGAACTGGCCATCATGGGCAGGCCGCCGCAGACCTGGCCGACGCGCGCCGAACCTTTCGCGATGCATCCGCATGTGCTGGTGACATCGATCGATCATCCCTTCACGCGGATGGAGGCGGTGCCTGCGCAGGCGCTGGCCGATGAAGGCTTCATCGTGCGCGAACCGAACTCCGGCACCCGCGCCGCGCTCGATGAATTCATGCGCACCTATCACATGGCGCCGCGCATCGTCATGCAAATGTCGAGCAACGAGGCCATCAAGCAAGCAGTAATGGCCGGCATGGGCATCTCACTGCTGTCGCGTCACACCCTGGGACTGGAATTGGAACATGGCTTGATTGCAGCGCCTGAAACCGAGGGGCTGCCGGTGATGAGGCGCTGGCACGTGGTCAACAATCTGGCGAAAACCTTGTCGCCCGCCGCCGAAGCGTTTCGCTATTTCATCCTGGAGCGCGGTGAGGCTTTTCTTGCCAAGCACTTCTCGCCTTAAGCGCTCTGCGAAATCTGCGCCGCCTCGGGGCTATTGAACCAGGCGAGTGAGGAATGCAATGCCACCACTTTGCCTACCACGAGCAAAGCAGGTGATTGCAGCTTGGACTGTTTCGCCGCCGCCGCGAGCGTGGCCAGCGTCGCGGTAACGACCCGCTGCTCGGGCAAAGTACCCTGCGCAATCAAGCCGGCCGGCAAGTCAGCCGGCGCGCCGTGCTCGATGAGCTTGGCCACGATGTGATCGAGGCGCGCCAGTCCCATGTAAAACACGGCCGTCATGCCGGGCTGCGCCAGTGCGCGCCAATCCGGCTCCTTGCCATCTTTGTCGGCATGGCCGGTGACAAAGGTCACGCTGTGCGCATAGTCGCGGTGCGTCAGCGGAATGCCTGCATACGCGGCGCAACCCGCCGCGGCAGTGACGCCGGGAACCACCGAGAAATTGATCTGCGCCTGCGCAAGGGCTTCGAGCTCCTCGCCGCCGCGGCCAAAAATAAACGGATCGCCGCCTTTCAAGCGCACCACGCGCTTGCCGGCAGCTGCGTGTTCGATCAGCAACTGATTGATTTGCGCCTGCGTGCTGCCGATGCCGCCGGCGGCCTTGCCGACGCTGATGCGCGTCGCATCGCGCCGCGCCAAATCCAACACCGCATCGGACACCAAGCGGTCGTGCAATATGACGTCTGCATCCTGCAGCGCTCGCAGTGCCTTGAGAGTCAGGAGTTCCGGATCTCCGGGGCCTGCGCCCACCAAGGTGACTTGTCCCAGCGCGCGCGGGCCGCTGCTCGCCGCCGCCAATAGTGTTTGCGCGATGCGCTGGGCCCCTTGCAGGTCGCCCGCCTCGAAGCGCCGCGCTGCTGCGCCGTCAACCACAGCTTCGAAGAAGCGACGGCGCGTGTCGACGTCGCGCAAACGGCGGCGCGCGGTCTTGCGCAGCGCGCGCAGCCACAGCGCCAAGGCGCCGATGTTCTTCGGCACGAGGCCTTCCAAGCGTTCTCGCAGGCGCCGCGCCAGCACGGGGGAGGTGCCCCCGGTCGAAATCGCCACCAGCACCGGATCGCGATCGATGATGGCCGGTACGATGAAACGCGATGCTTCGCGATCATCGACGACGTTCACGGGAATGCCGCGGGCATCGCTGAGCTTGGCAATCCAACGATTCACGGCGCGATGCGAGGTGGCTACGATGACCATTCTCACGCCCTGCAGATCATCGGGAACGAATTCGCGCATCGCGAGCTTGAGTTTGCCGGTCGCCGCGCGCGCCATGAGTTCTGGACGAACCTCGGGCGCCACCAACCGCATGTCTGCTCCGGTGCGTTCCAGCAATGTGACCTTGCGCAGGGCCACTTCACCGCCGCCGACGATCAGAACCTTCTGCGCCTTGAGATCAAAAAATACCGGAAAGTAATCCACGAGCGGTCCCCCAAGCCGTTGGCACGGCAAGAATTTCCCTTGGTTACTATAGGTTGTAAGCGGCACCGCCTAAAACGAATTTGCGCGCATGACCACATACGTATTCGTGATGCCGTTTTCTTATATGCTACGGGACGCCAATTCATCACAGGTCCGGCAAGTCCATGAAATTCCAGCAGTTGCGCTACTTGGTGGCCGTCCACGAGAACGGACTCAACATCACTGCGGCGGCGCGTCAGCTGCACACCTCGCAACCGGGCGTCAGCCGGCAGCTGAAATTGCTCGAAGAGGAACTGGGTTTCCAGCTGTTCGAGCGCGAGGGCCGAGCATTGACCCGCACCACGGCGGCCGGCGAAGAAATCATTTCGCGCGCCACCAGCATCCTGCGCGAGATGCAGAATATTCGCCGCACATCCGCTGAATTGCGCAAGGCCGATGGCGGCACCTTATCGATCGCCACGACACATACGCAGGCGCGCTATGTGCTGCCGCAAGTGATCCGCGCCTTTCGCGACAAATATCCGAAGGTGCGATTGCATCTGCATCAGGGCACCTCGGAGCAAATTGCCGAGATGGTGGCGCGCGACCGGGTGGATTTCGCGATCGCCACCGGATCCGATGAATTGTTTCCGCACCTGGTGCGGCTGCCGGTGTACCGCTGGCACCGCGCGGTGGTGGTGCCGCGCGGCCATCCGCTGGCCGCCGCCGGAAAGCTCACCCTCAAGAAGCTGGCTGAATATCCCATCGTCACGTACGTATTCAGCTTCGCCGGGCGCTCGTCCTTGCCGGCTCTGTTCGAAACCGCCGGCCTGTCATTGGATGTCGCCTTGACCGCGCGCGACTCGGACGTGATCAAGACTTACGTGCGCATTGGCCTCGGCGTCGGCATTTTGGCGCGCCTGGCCATCGATCCGGCCACCGACGGCGATCTGGTGGTACTGGATGCCACGCACCTATTCGAAGGCCATACCACCTGGATCGGTTTTCGCCGCAGCGCGCTGCTGCGCGCTTATATGTACGAGTTCATCGAGCTGCTGGCGCCGCATCTGCCGCGCAAACTGGTGAAAGAAACGGAAAAGCTCGAGACCCAGGATGAGGTCAATCGCATCATCGAGGATTTGGAGATCCCGCTGCGCGACAATCCGTGATTGCGGCTCGCCGGCGCGCCTTGACCTGCGGCGCTGCATTGCTGAGTGCCGCGCTGCTCGGCGCCTTGGCAGTCGCGGCGTCGCCCGCCGTCAAACTGCTGAACGTTTCCTATGACCCGACGCGCGAGTTGTACGACGAGTACAACAAGGCATTCTCCGCGTATTGGAAAACCAAGACCGGTGAGAGCGTAACCATCAATCAAAGCCACGGAGGCTCGGGCAAACAGGCGCGGGCCGTGATCGATGGGCTGGAAGCGGACGTGGTGACCTTGGCATTGGCCTACGACATCGATGCACTCGCGGCGCAGAGCAAACTGATCCCCGCCGATTGGCAAAACCGCCTGCCGCACAACAGCGCGCCCTATACGTCGACGATTGTGTTCTTGGTGCGCAAGGGCAATCCCAAAAACATTCACGATTGGGGCGATCTGATCCGGCCAGGCGTTGCAGTGATTACTCCCAGCCCGAAGACTTCGGGCGGGGCGCGCTGGAACTATCTGGCCGCGTGGGGTTGGGCGATGCGCCAGCCCGGCGGCAATGACGCGACGGCTGAGGCCTTCGTCAAAAAGCTCTACCACAATGTACCAGTGCTGGATTCGGGCGCACGCGGCTCCACCGTGACCTTCGTCGAGCGCGGATTGGGCGATGTGCTGCTTGCCTGGGAGAACGAAGCCTTCTTGGCCATGAAGGAGTTGGGCCCCCACAAATTCGATGTGGTCGCGCCATCCATCAGCATCCTGGCGGAACCGCCGGTGGCGTTGGTGGATCAGAATGTCGATGAGCATCGCACCCGCAAAGTGGCCGAAGAGTATCTTAAGTACCTGTATTCTGCGGCAGGCCAGGAGATTGCTGCCCGGCATTTTTATCGTCCGAGCGATCCCGCGGTGGCGCAGCGCTACGCGGCGCAGTTCCAAAACATCCCCGTGCTGCTGAGCATCGATGCCGATTTCGGCGGCTGGAAAAAGGCACAAGCCACTCACTTCGCGGACCATGGCATTTTCGACAAGATCTACGGCCAGTAGCCAACCGGCGGCCATGCGCCACAGGACTCGGCGTGTGTTGCCGGGTTTCGGTCTGACGCTGGGATACACCATGGTGTATTTGTGCCTGTTGGTGCTGATCCCGCTGTCCGCCGTTTTCGTGCGCAGTTTCGGCTCCGGATGGCTGCATTTTTGGGAGGTCGTGACCTCGCCTCGGGTGCTGGCCTCGCTGCGTTTAAGCTTCGGCGCCTCGCTGTTCGCCGCGGCGGTGAACGCCGTATTTGGTCTCCTCGTGGCGTGGGTGCTGGTGCGGCACAGCTTTCCTTTCAAGCGCCTCGTCGATGCACTGGTGGACCTGCCATTTGCACTGCCCACCGCGGTGGCGGGTATTGCGCTCACCGCCCTGTATGCGCCTAACGGCTGGATGGGCGCATGGCTCAAGACGTTGGGCATCAGCGTTGCCTTCACGCCCGCCGGTATTGTGGTGGCGCTGACCTTCATCGGCCTGCCCTTCGTAGTGCGAACGCTGCAACCGGTGCTCGAGGATCTGGATCGGGAGGTGGAGCAAGCCGCCGCGACGTTGGGAGCGAGCGCACTGCAGGCATTCATCCGCGTGATTCTGCCTGCGCTTTGGCCGGCATTGCTGACGGGATTTGCGTTGGCCTTCGCACGCGCCGTCGGCGAATACGGCTCGGTCATTTTCATTGCCGGCAACATGCCGATGAAATCGGAAATCGCTCCGCTGCTCATCGTCACGAAACTGGAGCAGTACGACTATGCCGGCGCGTCCGCCATCGCAGTGGTCATGCTGGTGCTGTCCTTCGGCCTGATGTTGGCCATCAATGCGTTGCAAAGCTGGGCCGTCACGCGCCACGGTGAGCGTTGATGGGCCGCATTGTCCTCATTGCTTCGGCGCTGTTGTTTCTCGGCATATTCTTGGTTCTGCCGCTGCTGGCCGTATTCGTGCAGGCCTTGAGCAAAGGACTGATGGTCTACGCCACGGCAGTTTCCGATCCCATGGTCTGGGCCGCGGTGAAGCTGACCCTGCTGGTGGCCGCGATTGCCGTGCCTGTGAATTTGATATTTGGCACCGTGGCGTCCTGGGCAATCGCCAAATTCGAATTTCGCGGCAAGAGCACGCTGATCACGCTGATCGACTTGCCGTTCGCCGTCTCGCCGGTGATTGCCGGCATGATTTTCATTTTGATCTTCGGCACCCATGGATGGTTCGGCGGGTATTTGCGCGCGCATCACATCCGCGTGGTGTTTGCCGTGCCGGGCATAGTACTTGCCACGGTGTTCGTGACCTTTCCCTTCATTGCGCGCGAACTAATCCCGGTGATGCAGGCTCAGGGCAATGACGACGAAGAAACCGCATTGTCCCTGGGCGCCACGGGTTGGCAAACGTTTTGGCGCGTGACGCTGCCCAACATCCGCTGGGGTCTGCTGTACGGAGTACTGCTGTGCAATGCCCGCGCGATGGGCGAGTTTGGTGCAGTGTCCGTGGTGTCGGGCCATATCCGCGGGCTCACCAACACCATGCCGCTGCATGTCGAAATTCTCTACAACGAGTACAACTATACGGCGGCGTTCGCGGTCGCTTCGCTGCTGGCATTGCTCGCGTTGCTGACCTTGGCCGGCAAGAGCGTGCTTGAATCGCGGCAGCCGGAATTGCGGCGCTCCGCGCGGCCTAGAGATCGCACCCGGAGAGACACGGCATGAGCATATCCCTGCGCGGAGTCACCAAGCAGTTCGGCGAGTTTGCGGCCATCAGGAACATCGACTTGGAAGTGCCGACCGGCGCACTGATGGCCTTGCTGGGTCCCTCGGGCTGCGGCAAGACCACCCTGCTTCGCGTCATCGCCGGGCTGGAAACTCCAGACCAGGGGCAGGTGCTGTTCGACGGCCAGGATGCGACGCTGTGGCCCATCGGCGCGCGCAAGGTCGGCTTCGTGTTTCAGCACTATGCCTTGTTCCGCCACATGACGGTGTTCGAAAACGTCGCCTTCGGGCTGCAGGTCAAGCCGCGCCGCGAGCGGCCGAGCGCGGCCGAAATTCGCAAAAAAGTTCAGGATCTGTTGGCATTGGTGCAATTGAGCTGGTCGCATGATCGCTTTCCTGCGCATCTCTCGGGCGGCCAACAACAGCGCGTGGCGCTGGCGCGGGCCATGGCCGTTGATCCGCAAGTGCTGCTCCTGGACGAGCCCTTCGGGGCGCTCGACACTCAGGTGCGCCACGAGCTGCGGCGCTGGCTGCGCCGTCTGCATGACGAACTGCATTTCACCAGCATCATCGTGACTCACGATCAGCAAGAAGCGATCGAAGTGGCCGACACCGTGGTGGTGCTGAACCGCGGCCGGATCGAGCAGGCGGGTATCCCAGGAGAAATCTACGATCGCCCCAGTTCAGCCTTCGTGCATCGCTTTTTGGGGCAGGTGAACGAACTGCCGGTGCAATGGCGAAATGGCCGCGCGCATGTGGGACCCATCGATATTTCCGAATCGAAGGTTGATGCAACGCAGGGTCCGCACGTGGCGCTGATTCGTCCGCATGAACTGGAAATCGGCGGCGCTGATGCTGGATGGCGGGCGAGTATCGTGGCGATCCGGGTCATAGGGCCCATCGTTCGCATCGATCTATGCGCAGACGGCCAGCCCATTCACGAGCCGCTGGAGGCGGAAATCAGCCGCGAACGCTTCGCAGCGGAAGGTTTTAAGCTGGGCCAGAAAGTTGGCGTGAAGTTTCGACGCTGGCAGGTATACCCGT
>JAXDQN010000354.1:0-4933 GCA_034667865.1 Gammaproteobacteria bacterium | reverse complement strand
TCTTGATCACGGCGCGAGAATGGACGCAGGATTTCGAGTGGAGCTACCACTACCCCATCGCCATTAAAGCCGGTCTTAGCCAAGAGCTGCTCGACAGCATCGCGCTGGGGAAACGCCCGGCCAGCCTAAGCCCGGACGAAGAAATCGTTTACAACTTCACCAGCGAGTTGTTGAAAAAGAAGCAGGTGTCGGATGCCGCCTTTGAGCGCGCCAAAACCCGCTTCGGCACCAAGGGCGTGGTGGACATGGCCGGAATAGTGGGCTACTACAGCTTCTTGGCCATGCAACTCAACATGGCGAACTACCAAACCGTCGTCAAAGACGGCAAGAAGCTGCCGCCGCTCTAAGGAGCGTCTGGCAAATCCGGCAGGGGCAGCGTCGCCAAGCACTTCGCTTCGAGCGCTGCAACACCAAGGGCGCGCAGCACCAGTTCTGCCGCATCGCTGCGCATTTTATACCATTGCAGCCCCTACCCCCTGCAACCAGACATCAAGGCGCGGTGTTAGAGTAATAAGACTTTCGATAAGGGATGAAAATTCATGACAATACGGTCCCCTGTCGGGATTCTGGGCGGCGCCACGCTATTTTGGGCGGCGTCCATGGCGGCACTCGCGGCCGACATTCCCGAAATACCCTTCGCGTCTCCCACGGCAGCGGCGGTTCATGTGGTGAGTTCGCCGAGCGCTTGGGGCGGAGCACGAACCGGCAACGAGACCACCCTTTCCGACCGCGTCGTCGACTATCAGATTCACGCCTCTTTAGACCCGGTCAAACACACGGTCGATGGCAAGGAATCCGTAACCTGGCGCAATCGCAGCGACAAGCCGATCTCCTCGGTTTTTCTACACCTGTATCTGAATGGCTTCGAGGGTAATGGCAGCACCTTCCTCACGGAAAAGAATCGCCCCGGCTATGAATTCCGCAGCGACGTGGGCATCAAGGACGGGGAATGGGGCCACATCGACGTACGCAAGGTTACGCAGGGCGGGACCGGCGCCCGCGTGTCATTCGTGCATCCCGATGCCGGACCGGATACCGACCATAGCGTGCTGCGCGTCGATTTGCCGGCGGCAGTGGCGCCCGGCGGCAGCACCACCCTGGAGATCGAATTCTTCGATCAATTGCCGCGCGTCGTGGCGCGCACCGGTTACTTCGGCACCTTTCACCTCGTGGGCCAGTGGTTCCCGAAAATCGGCGTCTTGGAATTGCCCGGAGAACGCGGCGCGACGCAAGTGCAGTGGAACGTGCATGAGTTTCACTTGCATAGCGAGTTCTACGCGGACTACGGCAGCTTCGATGTTTCCTTGACCGTTCCCAAGGATTACATCGTCGGCGCCACCGGCGAGGAGATCGGCGAACCGGTGGAAAAAGCCGGCGCGATCACGCACCGCTTCGCGCAGTCCGACGTCCATGATTTCGCCTGGACCGCGGATAACCAAACCGCCAAACCGCTTGAGGGCGTCTATGAGGGAGCCGGAAGCCCGAAAGTGAGAGTGAAGGTTCTATACACGCCGGAATTTGCCGAAGATGCCGCGCCGGCGCTCAAAGCCACGATCGATGCGTTGACCTATTTCTCGCAGACGCTCGGCCCCTATCCCTACAAGACCGTCACCGTGGTGTGTCCTCCGCACAATGCCGACGAGGCCGCCGGCATGGAGTACCCCACCTTTTTCACCGCCGCCAGCATCAAGGGTGTCGGCCCAAATTCCCTCGGCCTCGCAGAGCTCGACTTCGTCACCATTCACGAGTTTGGGCACGGTTACTTCTACGGCATCTTGGGGTCCAACGAATTCGAAGAGCCCATGCTCGATGAAGGCATGAACGAATACTGGGACACTCGCATGATGACCTCGCGCCAGGAAGAGATACATCTGGCCAAACCCTGGCAACAGCATCTCGGCATCAATCCGCACGCACCTTGGTTCGACTTTGATCGTGCCGGCGCGGGATTGACGCACCCGCTCGACGAGACGGGCGCAAACGCATGGAGTCGCTATTCCTCGTTCAGTTACGGCACGGTCTATGCGCGCACCATGACTCTGATGCTCGACTTGGAGCATCAACTCGGCACGCCGGTGATGGAGAAGGCTATGAAGGCCTACTACGAGCGCTGGAAGTTCCGTCATCCGAGCATCGCCGACCTGGAGGAATCCCTGGCCGAGTCGTCGGGGAAGCGCTCCGTTGTTGAATCGATTTTCAATCAGCAGGTCTTTGCCGCCAACAAAGTCGATGATGCCATCGAGGAGCTGCAAAGCGTCGAAGTGTTGCCGATGCCGGGCACCCACGTCACCGACGGCAAATGGGTGGAAGACAAAGAGGATGACGTCGATTCAGCCATCGACAAACAGCGCGACGCCTGGAAAAAAACCCATTCAAACTCGGACAAAGAGACCGCCGGCCCGTTTGCCTATCGCACCACCGTGACATTGCGGCGTTACGGTGCACCGGTGAGTGAAAAGCTCGTGGTGCATTTCGCCGACGGATCCAGCGAGACAGTGGAATGGAACAACAATCAGCGCTGGCAGCGATACTCCTGGGTCAAACCGGCGCGAGCAATTTCGGCCGAGTTGGATCCCGACAAATTGCATCTGTTGGATGCCAACCGCCTCAACAACACGCGCATCATCGATGACGATATAGCGGGTCGACCGTCCAGTGGGCCGACCGGCGCGGTTGCACAAGCCACAGCGAAGGTCCTGGGCGGACCTGCTTCGCGGCGCTGGAGCACCGACCTTGGATCCGTCCTGCAAACCGTACTGACGTTTCTCACCACACTATGAATACTCAATCACCAACGACTTGGGCGACCATTCAGTCTGCGGCGCAGCGCGGCGTGGCCAACTGGCGCATCGGCATCATCTGGATCGTTGCCACTCTCATTCCCGCAGCCATCGTCGCTGTGCCGGCGAGTAAGATCCTGGCAGAAGCCCTCGATCACTCCATGTTTGCCGCCGACTGGGCCAAGCAACTGAATCTCACCGTCATCATCGAGTTGATTTCAAACTCAACCGCGTTCGGTCAGGCATTGAACGGCGCAGCCATCATTTTACTGCTGGTGACTTTGTTGCTGTGGCCTCTTCTTGCGGCAATGGTCGTATCCACCACCGCAGATGCCCGGCCGGCGGGATTTGTCGCGTTGTTGCAAGGCGGCGCGCGGGCTTACGGTCGCATGTTGCGCATGCTGCTGTGGTCGGTGGTGCCGTTTGGGATCGCGGGCGCCATCGGCGGCGCAGCGATGCATGCGGCGCAAAAAATGGGAGAGAAAGCGATACTCGAATCGACCGCGGATCACCAACATGCCGCGGCGCTCACGTTGCTCGTGGTGTTGTTGATTTTGGCGCATATCACCGTCGAGGCCGGCCGCGCGCAGTTTGCGTTGGATGCCAGCCGTCGCTCGGCGGTCAAGGCATGGTGGCGGGGCGTCAAACTGATCAAGGCCCGTCCCCTGGCAGCCTTCGGCAGTTACTTAGGCCTGAGCGTCGCAGGATTGATTCTGATGGCATTGCTCGGATTGGTTCGCATCAATTTGCCGCATGCCAGCCTGTTCGGCGTCTTGCTGGCCTTCGGCCTCACCCAGGTCATTGTGATGGCGGCAGTCTGGATGAGAACATCGCGGCTTCTCGCCATGGCGAGAATCGGCGCGACGCCCAATCGCAGTTGAGCGCGCCTTACGGTTCTGCACCGGTGGCTGCGGCCCACAGGTGAAAAGCCGCATAGCCGCGCCACGGTCGCCACACTTCAGCGCGTGCCTCCAAGCCCCTGGACGTCAGCGCCGAGTCGCCGCCCTGCGCCTCGCGCCGCAGGGTCAAATCCGTGCTGGGGAATGCATCGGGCTCGCCCAAGGCGCGTAGCGCCACGTACTGAGCACCCGACGCGCCGAGTGCTGCGATCTGCGTCAAGGCCTGAATCACGTTTTCCACCGAGTCGCTGAAGTTCAACCCACCCGTGCACACCGCGCGCGACAACTCCTGCACGGCTTGCGCTCGCGCCGGCGTCATGCCGAGAGCCGCAAGGTCGCATTGAGCCAGCGCGTCCGGCGTGGGAAAGAGAAAGGTCAAACCGTCCGCCACCGACTCAATCGGCTGTCCGGCGCATTCCACCAGTTTGCGCAGCTGCGCTCGCGCAGCGCTCGGCGCTCGTTGTTCGGCAACAATCGCGCGCACCGCACATTCGAATGGCTCCCATACTCCCGGTATCCGCAACCCCGGCCTTTTTGCCGCCAAGGGCCCCAAGCGACGATCGCCCTGAAAGGCATCGGCGATTTGGATCGGATCCGCCGCAAGATCGAAGCAGCGGCGAACGCGCGACGAAAGCTCGAACAAATCCGATGACGGCGCGCCCCGCACCCGCACCCGCAACGCATCGGCATCATCGCAGGCGCTGACTTGAATCCACGCGTAACCCGTCGAAGTGCGCACGGTCCGGGCATAACTATCGGCACCGACGCGCTCGACTCCCGCCACCGCACGTTTCGACAGAAAATTCAGCAAGCTGCTCCAATCGTAGGGCGGACGGTAGGCCAAGCGCAGCGTGATTTCGTCGGCCGCATCTCCCTGGGCGGCGCGCCGCTTGCGCAATTCACGCGGCGATCTCTTGTAGGTCTCCTTGAGGGCACTGTTGAAGCGCCGCACGCTGCCATAACCCGCAGCCAGCGCGATCTCGGTCACCGGCAAATCGGTGTCGTCCAACAGACGCTTCGCGAAATGCAGGCGGCGGGTCTGCGCAACCGCAATGGGGCTTGCGCCGAGATGTTGCAGGAACAGGCGACGGAGATGGCGGGAGCCAATCCCTACGCGTTGGGCGAGCGAATCGACGCTGCCATCTTCGAGCGCGCTTTCCCCGATCAGGCGCAGCGCGCGGGAGACGGTTGCGGACGTGCCCAGCCAAGCGGGAGTGCCAGGCGAACATTCGGGACGGCAGCGCAAGCAGGGGC
>JAXDQN010000353.1:0-6012 GCA_034667865.1 Gammaproteobacteria bacterium | reverse complement strand
CGACGAACTTGGTTTGCACCATCGCGACCAAGGAGAACAGGAGATTGGAGGCGATTGCAGGAATGGCAAGCTGCCAGATGGTCAGGCGTTTGTGCACTGCCGGCTGGGCCGCCGCTGCGTCGATGGTCGTCAATCTGACACGAGCTCAAATCTCCAGGGCCACCGGTTTCTTGAACCAGAACGTGAGCACCGAATAGTAAACAATTCCGATGGCCAGCCAGCACGCGCCCATCACTTTCGCAGCTGTATCCATTTCATAGAGCACGAAAAGGATGATGGCCATTCCGAGCAGCGGAAATGCGATGTGACGCAGCCAGTCCCCGCTGCGCTGCCGAAAGAAGTAATGGTTGATCACCGCGAGGTGCAGCAGCACGAAGCTGCTCAGGGCGCCAAAATTGACGATGGCAGTCAAAGCATCGACGTGCTCGGCGAACGCCACCCCCACGACGAAGGCCACCACACCCACCAACAAAGTGCTCACGTACGGCGTCTTGTAGCGAGGATGGATCTTGGCCAGCACGGCCGGCAGCTTGCCGTCGCGCGCCATGGCAAACAGGATTCTCGACACCGCGGCTTGGGCCGCCATGGCATTGGCAATGGCGGAGGCAATGACCACGGCGATGATGGTGATCAGCTTCAGCCAGATGCCACCGGCCACTTCGGCAATTTCGTAGAACGCCGTCTCGTCCGACCCGAACTTCATGCCGGCACTCAAGTCCGTTCCGACCCAGGTCTGCAACATGAACAACACGCCGACCAGAAGCAACGCCAGCACGGTGGCCCGGCCGACCACGTTCTGACCACCGCGGGTTTCCTCCGACAGGGTCGAGATGCCATCGAACCCCAGGAACGACAACACCGCGATAGACGTGGCGCCAGCCACGGTCGACAGGGAGAAGACACTGGGATCGTATATCGGCTTCCAGGTGAGATGACCGGCACCCGCACCACCGTAGAGCTTCATCAGTCCGAGTACCACGAACAGCGTCAGCGTGATCAATTCCATCACCAGCATGTAGCGATTGACCCGCGCGGTGAACTCGATGCCGATCAGGTTCACCGCGGCATTGAACGCGACGAAACCCCCAACCCATACCCACGCCGGCACTTGCGGCAACAAAGGCCGCAAGGCCACAGCGCTGAGCAGATACAGCAAGGCCGGCACCAGAATGTAATCCAACAGGATCATCCAACCGGAAAAGAAGCCCGCCACCTCGTGCAAGCCGCGCTGTGCATAGGCATAAACCGAGCCGGCAATCGGAAAGGCCCGCGACATGGCGGCGTAGCTCAAGGCCGTGAAGAACATCCCCGTCAAGCCCAGCAAATAGGCCAGCGGCACCATGCCCTTGGCGTCCTTGTATACGAAACCGTACACCGAGAACGGCGCGATCGGCACCATGAAGATCAAGCCGTAGACGACCAGATCCCGCATGGTGAGGGCGCGGCTCAGTTGTTGCTTGTAGCCAAATTTCTGCAGTGCTGCTTCTTCTGACGACACGCGAACTCCTTGAACGCCGGGTGCAGTTTATATGAAGATGCCCGACATGACCCACCCGCACCGACACACTATTCATCACCAGCACCATGGCTGGGACCATAGCTTTCCGCCCACAGTGCGGATCGCTCCCGGCGAGTCGCTGGAGTTCGTGGTCGCCGATGCCTCGGGCGGCCAGCTCACCGACAAATCCACTGTCGCCGACGTCCCGCGCCTGGACTTCGGCAAGATCAATCCGGTCACCGGCCCAGTGTTCATCGACGACGCCGAACCCGGCGACATACTGAAAGTCACCCTGCTGTCGTTCGCGCCCTCAGGCTGGGGCTGGACCGCCAACATTCCGGGCTTCGGATTGCTCGCGGATGAATTCAAAGAGCCCGCATTGAACATATGGCGTTACGACGCCGCTTCGTTGGCGCCCGCGTTGTTCGGTACGCGCGCCAAGGTGCCCTTGAAACCCTTCGCCGGCACCATCGGTGTGGCGCCTGCCGAGCCCGGTTTGCACAGCATCGTGCCGCCGCGCCGCGTGGGCGGCAACATGGATGTACGCGACATCGCTCAGGGCACGGAGCTGTTTCTGCCTGTCGAAGTGGCGGGCGCGTTGTTCTCGGTCGGCGATACTCACGCCGCGCAAGGCGACGGCGAGGTATGCGGCACCGCCATCGAAAGTCCGATGCGAGTCGCATTGCAATTCGATTTGCTGAAGCAGTCGCCGCTGGCTTTTCCGCGCTTCAAAACTCCGGGTCCCGTCACACGGCATCTCGATGCCAAGGGCTATGAGGTGACCACCGGAATCGGCCCGGATTTGATGCAGGCCGCGCGCGCCGCGCTGCGCTCCATGATCGACCTGCTGACCCGCCAGCACAGCCTGTCCGCCATCGACGCCTACCTGCTATGCAGCGTCTGCGGGGATCTGCGCATCAGTGAGATCGTCGATATGCCCAATTGGACCGTGTCGTTGTATTTTCCGCGGGTCGTATTCGAGTAAGCGCTTTAACGCGCGCGCTCGACCGCCAGCGCGCAAAAAGACACCCTGAAGCACAGCGACACTATTTTCAGGATATCGCGCTCCACCGCCTCCAGCGAGGTGCGAATGTCTTCCACACTGGAGTTCGCCTGATCGAACCAATCGCGGGACTTGCGGGCCGCAAACCAGCGGCTATCGCTGCAGCCGGCGTGAACTCCCGGGATCACTGCCCCATGGCGCGCCGATATCTCGTGACGGTCCAACACTTTGCGCAACTCGAGATCCGTCGCGATGAAGTGAGCGCGTGTCTCGGCCGGCAACTCTGCCATGAGGCGAATGATTTCCGCGCCCCTGGTACGCAGCGTCAAGCGCTGCTCGCCGCTGGTGCCAAGCTTTTGGTCGAGCAAGCCTTGCAGCGACAGCGCGTACATATCGTAGCGCCCAAATTGCAGGTACATCTCCCCCATTCGGCTCAGCAAAGATTCCTGCAGCTCATTGCGCAGCGCTTCAGTCATCGACTTGCCGGCAGCCGCCGCGTGAGCGTTCAGACCCAAGAACGGCTCCCTGCCGGGCACGGCATGCGGAAACATGGGTGGCTTGGCGCCGCGCCGCGCACCCTTGCCCTTGCCCTCCAGCGTCGAGCGCTCGAGAAATGTGCTGATTGCGGCAACCGCATCGCTCGGCGCACTCAGCTGCGGGAAATGCCCTTGCGCATCCATCATCACCAGCTTGCTGTCCGCGATATTCCGGTGCAGGTACTGTCCAACCAGGAGGGGCGCCACATAATCGTAGCGGGATTGCAGGATCAGGGATCGCGTTTTCACCAGCGGCAGTTCTTCACGCACGTCCGAGCGAAACACGGCTCGAGCGAAATACTTGGCGATAGTGGAGTCCGTGCGGCGGAAGCTCTCCATCAACTCATCACTGAGTTCGGGGCGCTCCGGGTTGCCCATCAATACCGGCGCCATGCGCGACGACCAACCGCTGTAGTCGTTGCCCAGCGAGGCCAGCATCTCATCCACCTGCGATTCGCTGAATCCGCCGGTGTAGTCCGCGTCATTGATGTAGCGGGGCGACGGTCCGATCATCACCAAATCCGTGAACATGTCGCGCGCTTGAATGCTGGCGAGCGCGCCGATCATCGCTCCGCAAGAATGCCCCACGAAGACGGCGTTCTCGAGATCCAGTTCGCGCCCCAGTTCCAACACATCATTGGCGTAGCCATCGAGCGTGGAATATTTTTCGGTGGAGTAGGCCGAAAGCTGCGAACGGCCGGCCCCGACGTGATCGAATAGCACGGTTACATAGTCGCGCTCGAAGGACGGCGCCACGAACCGCCAGGTGTCCTGATCGCAGCCGAAGCCATGCGCGAATACCATGGCCCGATCGCCCTTGCCGCGAATGTGCACGTTGTTTCGGCTGATAACCGACACGATCGATCCCCCAATCCGTAACGGGAACGAGAGCAAGTCTGCGCTTCAGTCCCCCGCCATGCCACTTGGCATAGACCTTATTCCGAATTAGGGCGTTCTAGCACAGTTATGTTCAATTATTGGCGCTTAAAGCCCGGCGAAACGCCGCAATGATGGCGGGTTGCGGCCGACGAATGTCCGGCAGCGCTTGATAGTTCTGCCAGCCCCCGCCCAGGCTCTTGTACAGCAGCACGAATTTTTCGCCCTGCGTCACCTGCGCATCGGCGTATTGAATTTGCAAATCGTAGAACTGGCGCTCGGCGTCGACCACGTTGAGAAAGTCCGTCAGGCCCCGATCGTAGCGGGCATTCGCCAAATCCACGGCCTGCTGTCCCGCCATCATCGCCGTTCCCAACTGATCCATACGGGCCTGTTCCGCCTGATACGCATCCAGTGCGGTGTCCACCTGCTCCACCGCCGTCAACAAGGTCTTCTTGTAATTCATCAGGGTGGAGTGCGCCGCAATACCCGCAATGTCCACCTGCGCGTCCAGGGCGCCGAAATCGAGAATGGGCCACATCGCCCCCGGTCCAAACGACCAGATGTGCTGACCGATCGCCGGCGTCTCGCCCCAACCCTGGCCTTGGCTACCGATCGACCCGCTCAAGGTCACCTTGGGAAATAAATTCGCCGTAGCGACGCCGATCCGCGCAGTGGCGCCTGCCAACTCGCGCTCCGCGCGCTGCACGTCGGGACGGCGCTGCAGCACCTCCAACGGCAACCCAGGCGCGCTTGGAGCCGGCATGCTCGGCACCACATCCGCCTTCGACAGCTCCTGAATCATGGTCTCCGGATACTCGCCCACCAGCACCGCCAAGGTGTACTCGGCTGCATTCACTTGGCTCTCCATGGGCGCAATTTGCGCCTGCAGCGTCGCCAGCTCGCGGATGGCCAGCGCCACGTCCAACTCATTGGTGATGCCGCGCTGGTAGCGAATGTTCACGATGCGCAGCGATTCGCTCAACACCTCGCTGGCCTTGTGCAGCACGCCGGCGCGCACTTGGAAGCCGCGCAGGTCCACATAGGCCCGCACCACGTCCGCCACCACGGCGGTGAGCACTTCATTGCGCGCGGCCCGCGCCGCCTGTTCGTCATCGCGCGCCGCTTCGATTTCGCGGCGGAACTTGCCGAAAATGTCCAGCTCCCACACCGCATCGAACCCCGCCAGCGTATTGATGTGCTGTAATCCGCTGCCCGTGTCCGCAGAGCGCAATATCTGATCCGCGCGGCCTTTGCTTAAATCGCTGCCGGTGCCGCGGCCCGCTGCCGCACTGGCATTCACCACCGGCAATTCCGTGCCCACCACCACGGCTTCATAGGTCCGCGCCTGCTGCAGCCGGTCCAACGCCATCTGCAGATCCAGATTGGACTTCACCGCCCGCTCCACCAGCGAATTCAGTTCCTCATCATTGAGCGCGCGCCACCACGCCGCGATATCCACCTCCGGCGCAATCGGCGAGACGCCATCGCTGCCCGGCGCCGCCACGGGCGCCGCAAACTGCGGCGGCAAGTCATTCTTCGGCGCATGGTAATTGGGACCCGCGGCGCAACCCGTCAACGCCGCACCCGCCAGCAGTGCGGCCCAGCCGAGCGCGGCCCGGCCGTGTGCGGCCCAGCCAATGTTGCGCAGCTGTCGCATGCTAGTGCGCCGGCCGCACTGTTTTTGCGCCGCCCGCAGACTCGGCGCCAGTCTCCTGCGCGTTCGCCGCCACCACCTGGCCGGCCGCGATCTGGCTGCTGATGTTGAGCACCAACTGGTCGCCGGCCTTCACACCCGATGCCAGCTCGACCTGATTGCCGTTGTCGCGGGCAATCATGACATCGACGAATTGAATCTTGCCGCTGCCATCCACTTTCGCCACTTGCGTGACGCCGGGCCGGAAAATAAGCGCCGCCGCCGGCACTTCCACCGATCCTCGCGTGGGCAGGCTGAAGGCCACATTCACGTACATGCCCGGCACCAGGGCGTGATCGGCATTGGGCATGTCCACTTCTACGCGCATGGTGCGCGCTTGCGCATTGATGGACTGCGCCGACCGTGCAATCTTGCCGGCGAATACGCCGCCGCCCGGAACGTT
>JAXDQN010000352.1:0-3826 GCA_034667865.1 Gammaproteobacteria bacterium | reverse complement strand
ACCATCGTCGGCTACACCGTACGGCTCAAACCACAAGCGGAGGATCAACGGATCCGCGCACTGATGACCGTAGCGGTCGAAGGCAACCGCACTGATGAAGTGCTGAGGTCATTGCGCGGTGACCCTGCCGTGTGCGCGCTACACACCACCAACGGCCGCTGGGATGTCGTGGCCGAGCTGCGCACCGATAGCCTCGAAGCGGTAGACAAGGTCTTAAGCCGTATTCGGCTGATCGATGGAATCTCGAACACCGAGACCAGCTTGCTGCTGTCCACCCACAAGTTGTAACTACGTCATTTCACGGGAGCAGCGGCCCACGCAGCGAGCTTTGGGTTTCATTGATTAGTTGCAAAACTTCCATATCCTCGCTATTGTAGAAGATATGAGAAAGCGCGAGTATTTGGGGCAGATGGAACTCATGGTTCTTCTCGCAGCAATTCGCCCTGCAAGTGATGCCTATGGGGTGCAGATTTGTCGCGAGATCTCTGAAAAAAGCGGTCGTGAGGTTTCCCTCGCAAGCGTCTATGCCGCATTGGAACGACTGGAAGGGAAGGGCCTATTGGTTTCCTCCCTCGGCGATCCTACCGCCGAGCGCGGTGGAAAAGCGCGCACCTACTTTAAGGCAACTCCGAAAGGCCTTAAGGAGGCAACCAATGCGCGCGCTACATTACTCAAGCTCTCAACCGGACTGCTTCTGCCGAAAGGCGAGAACACATGATCAATCGTGAGCCACCAAGAATGGCGGTATGGCTTCTGAAGCAATGGGCTTCGCCCTATCAGCGCGAGTCAATGGTGGGCGACCTTCTCGAAATGTATCGCTCCGGCCGCAGCCGCACATGGTACTGGGGGCAGGTCATCGCCGCCTTGATTCTCGCTCGAGTACGTGTTTTTCGTACTCTTCCGCACACAGGTTTTGGGACTGCTCTATTGCGGCTCGTCAACGCACTGCTATTGGCTGGAATTATTGCCCTTGGGATAGGATCTCTCACGCAGGCGGACACGACACGAATCGACAGTACACATAGTGACGCTCACAGCCGCTGACATGGATTTCACGCTCATTCTCACGCTCTTGCTTGCGGTAAGCGGATTGATACTGCTGACCGATGCAGCGATTTTCAAACCACGGCGGCGAGCCACCTCCAATGTAAATGAGCCGCTACTCACTCAATATTCACGCTCACTGTTTCCCGTCATTTTGATTGTCCTGTTGATACGCTCATTTTTACTGGAGCCGTTTCGTATTCCGTCGGGTTCGATGATGCCGGGTTTGGTCGACGGCGACTTCATTTTTGTCAACAAATTCGCCTACGGCTTGCGTCTGCCCGTACTCAATTCAAAATTCTTGTCGACGGGCCAACCGCAACGCGGTGACGTCATCGTGTTCCGCTTGCCTTCTGACCCTTCAATTCATTTCATCAAACGCTTGATCGGGCTTCCCGGCGATCACGTTGTTGTGAGTGACAACTCCATATTCATCAATGGTGCACGAATACCCGCGAACCGCGACGGTGAATACTCGGGTGGATATGGGTTCTCCGGAGCGGCTCTTGAAGTCGAACGGATTGGTAGTCGCGATCACTTGATCATGCTTGCTCCCGATCGCTCGTCCAAGGACTATGACGCCGTGGTTCCACCCGGGAAGTATTTTTTCATGGGTGACAATCGTAACGATAGCGAGGACTCTCGATTCGAGAAAGTGGGATTCGTGCCGGACCGGAACCTAGACGGGCGCGCAATGCTCATTTGGATGAATTGGAAAATACCTGACTGGCCAATCTGGCGCAGATTCGGGACAAAGATTTCTTAGAGCCAGGAGGTCGCACATGGGTATGCCGTTTGCCATCATCGAAATACCAAGTGTGTTTCTATCGAATCGACTTGGCGGTTCCGTGCTGAACGCGGGCCTAGCGTTTATCCGGCGCTACAACTTTCAGGGTGTCTAGTGCCACGAGACCGTGTTGGCTGACGAAGGACAGCTTCCGCTCGGATCCGCTGTTTTGAAGTGCGCCTCGGAACTGATACGCGCCGGTATCGTAGATCGTCAGCTGGCCTTGCTGCTCGATCAGCAGGCGTTGTGCTCGTGAGAAATAGGCATAACGCAGTTCGCTCGATGAGCCGCTACTCGATGCATCTCCCAACTCGGGAGGCCACCAGTGGCGGATGCCAAAGCCGGAAAGGGCTGATAGCGGCTTCATCGGTTTCATGGGCTCCATATGGCAGTCATTCTACAGACTGAGTGAGCCGAAAGCAGCTTTGAGCTGCGCGCTTCGGGAATCGTGGAATACTGCGTTTTGAGAAGTACTCCTTCGGCCGGTTTGCGACGATTCCTGGAGTGAACGTCTCAAAGTTCATGCCAATGAACTTTAACCACGCAAATCGCTTGAGCCAGCTTCGCCGCGATGAGTCTGCGCCTGACGGAATCGACTCCAAAGACATCAACTTCGACATGCAATAGATCATTGCTGGCAACCGGGATCTGAATCGGCGACTACCTGGAGCCGGAAGCGCGATCGGTTGATTGCGTCACGCATCATTTGGTTCGAGCCGCCGGAACGCCCCATCCGATTCATGGCGTACGACATGGCCAATGCGCTGCCCGAGACATGCGAGCGTTGCGCCGCTGGAATACCAAGATGCATCAATACCCGGCGCCACCGATGCCGGTGAGAAAGTTTGGGGAAACGGTGGGGTGAGGCATTCGCAGCCGCACCTGGCCAGATCGAGGGCCGAGGATGGCGGCGATTGCGCCAGTTATGCAGCTTGACTGGAGTGGGGCGGAAGCGAAACTGTTGGGATTTCCTTGGCATTGCTAACGGTTGTTCTGGTTTTTTGTAGGCGACTCAAGGACTTGCCTGTGCGTTGTTTCTGCTGGCGTATCGATGCCAATGACGGTCGCAGCCAGTGCTTCGCCGTCGCCAATTCCAGCGTGCATCCCATTTCTGTCATCCTCGGATGTGCAAAAAGAGATCTTCTTTTAGGGGGTCGATCTTTGTTCAAAGACCACTCTTATATATATGTACTTTACCGATTATTGATTTCGCGGCAAGACAGCATATGTCGAATGAATCGGTCGTAGTCGGGTGGCGGGAACGCTGGAACAGGAACTTGCTTAAGTTTCTGGGCCGGCGCGTGCGCGTGGCGGTGGATGCAGAAGACCTGGCGCAGGAGACTTACCTGCGATTGTTGCGCGCGCGAGACCTAGGGGACGTCCGTAATCCACGAGCCTACCTATTGCGGGTGGCAAGCCACGTGGTCGCAGAATGGCGCGAGCGTCAACCCGCCACATCTCAGCTCATGACCTTGAGCGATGACTTGGCAGACGTGGACTTGAATCCCGACCTCGGCATTCAAGCGGATATCTCGCAAGCCCGCCTCGACGAGGCACTAGCCGTGTTTCCGGCGCTGACGCGAGCGGTTTTGACATTGCGATTTCGAGACGAATGCACCTATCGAGAGATTGCTGCTGCGCTGTCGTTGAGCGAGCGCCAAGTACGCCGACATTTGACCCGGGGCTTCGCAGAACTGCGCAAGGATATGGGGCGTTGAAGGAATATGGATATGAATAGACCGACAATTGCGGAAGCCGAGAGCGCCACATCGATTGCTGATCAAGCCTCGAATTGGTGGTTTCTATTAAGCGAAGGCAATGCGTCCGGGGAGGATAGGCGCGCCTTTAGCGACTGGGTAGCGCGTGGGCCGGAGCGAGTCGAGGCATTTCTGCAGACAGCGCAGCTATCAAAGGCATTGGAATCTAAGAAACTGCGGTGGCCGACCACATCGGTCGATGACCTTATCAAGGAGGCACTTACCGCGCCGATCAATA
>JAXDQN010000351.1:0-5313 GCA_034667865.1 Gammaproteobacteria bacterium | reverse complement strand
TTTGGTGGGCCGCCGCATCGGGCCTTATGTCATTGACGCGGAGGTGGGACGCGGCGGCATGGGCAGCGTCTGGCGCGCACACCGCGCCGACGGCCGCTACGAAGCCGAGGTCGCGATCAAGTTCGTGCATGCCGTGTGGATGGGCCAGGCGGGGGAGCAGCGCTTTCAATTCGAAGGCCGCGTACTCGCGCGGCTGAATCATCCGAATATCGCGCGGCTTCTCGATGCCGGCGTCGCCGAAGTCAAGCAACCCTATCTGGTGCTCGAGTACGTCGAGGGCGAACCCATCGATCTGTACTGCGAGCGTAATCACCTGGATGCCGCGGTAAGGGTAAAGCTGTTCATCGATGTGTTGCACGCGGTTGCGCACGCCCACACCAACTTGATCGTGCATCGCGACATCAAGCCCAGCAATGTCTTGGTAAGGCCGGACGGCACAGTCAAGCTGCTGGATTTTGGAATCGCCAAACTGATCGACAGCGAAGCTGAACCGGCGCAATTGACCCGCGCCAGCGCCGTGGCGCTGACGCCTCAGTATGCCGCACCCGAGCAGCTGTTGGGCCAGCCGATATCGACTGTCACCGACGTGTACGCGCTCGGCTTGTTGCTGTATGTGCTGTTGACCGGCGAACATCCGGTGCCCAAGGGTACGCGCTCGAGCGCTGCACTGGTGCAGGCCGTGTTGACCGACGAACCCGCACGCGCTTCCGCCGTAGGCAAGATCGACGTGATCCCTGCGCGCTCGCTCGAGGGCGATCTCGACAACATTCTGCACAAGGCAATTAAAAAGAATCCCGCGGAACGCTATGCATCGGTTGACGCCTTTGCCGATGACCTGCGGCGCTATCTGACCGACGAGCCGGTGCAAGCGCGGCCGGATACCACCATGTACCGGCTGTCGAAGTTCGTCAAACGGCATCGCGTTGGCACCGCGCTGACGAGCCTCGCGGTACTCGGCCTTAGCGTCAGCGTGGTCGTCGCCGGCATTCAGGCCACGCGCGCTGATCGAGCCGCCGCGCAAGCAATCGCCGAGAAAACGCGCGCGGACAAGGAGGCTGCGGACGCCATCGAGCAGCGCGACCGTGCACTCGAAGGCTTCGAACAGGCACAGGACGCGACCCATTTGGCTACTTTCATGTTGTTGGACGCTCTGCCGGCGGACCAAATGGAATACACGCGAAAAATATTGCTCAAAGGCGCGGACGCAGTCCGGACCTCGACTGACATATCAAAGACCCGGCGCGCGATTTTGTTGCAGATTTTGGGCGATCAGTTCGACAGTCGGCGCGACTACGAAGCGGCGTTGCCGCTATATACGGAAGCGGCGGCGATGGCGGTGGAGGCCAACGATACAGAAATCGCGGCCGGCTCCCTGTGTCGGGTCGGATCCACGGACTCTCATTTGAACCGCGCGTCGGAAGGCATGGCGAAGATCGATAAAGCTCTGGCGGAGCTGCCCGAGAAGCCGATTTACGCGCGCGCGCGCATCGAATGCTATCTGGCCAAGTCACAGGCGCTGGCGGTCCAGGGCCTTCCAACACTGGAAGTTGCCGAAGCCGCCATGAAGTTGCTGGCCGGCCTGAATCCTCCCGACCCCATAGAAGATCTGCACATCATGGGGTTGTTGACCACAGGATACGTGGCTGCCATGCGGGCGGCCGAGGCCAAGCAAGCCTTCGCGCGAGAGGAGACTCTCGCCGCGGGAAGTCAAAATCATCGCAGCTTGTCCATACATTTTGGCAATCAGGGCATGTTCGAGTGGAAGATCGGCCGGCCGCTGGATTCGCATAGCGACCTAGAAAAAGAACTTGCCGCCGAAAAAGCTCTCGGCACTACCGAAGCCGACTCAATGGAGCTATTGCTGCGAGCGCGGATCGCGCGGCAGCTGGGGGATTTGCCCTCTGCCATCAACGGCTATGAACAAACCGTTAAGCGCGCGCATCAATTGCATGATTTTGGCCCGGAGACCGGTGCCACCACGGAACTGCTGTCGACATCCCTCGAAGCCGGTGATTTTGCGCTCGCCAATGCCCTGCTTCCCCGAGTAGAACGGGCGCTGCAAGGGCGATTCCCACCGACGCACCCGTGGTTCGCCGTGCTCAAGATGGATTCGGCGCTGCTCGCCGACCACGCCGGCAGGGAAGCGCAGGCGCAGGGTTTGGCAGACGATGCGCTCCTCATGTTCCACGAGAATTCGCCGCCGGCCTATTCGTACCCGGTGGTGCTGGTGAAACATTCCGATTTCGAACTGCGGCACGGACATATCGATGAAGCGAAGTCCGACGCCGAACATGCGCTGGCCGTTTACGAGCGCACCTTCGGCAACGATATCCTGTCCGCCTGTATCGGCGACGCGCTCATGGCTGACGGCAGAGCATTGGCCGCCAAGGGAGAGGCGACGGCCGCGCGCGATAAATTCGCGAAAGCTGCGCTGCATTACGCGGACAGCTTGGGCGCGGACAATGACAAGACCAAGACAGCAAAACGCCTGGCGGCCACCTAGCCCAGAAGCATTCGCTTAACCCCATTTGCCGCCTGACAACGCTATAGTCAGATATGACCTGCAATCGGGCACTTAAAGAGGTTGGCTATGCGATATCAATGGCTCGGTCTGGGCATCGCGGCATGCTTGTTGGCACACGCCGCCCCTGCTGCCGACAAAGCTTTGTCGGTGACCATCTATAACGATGATCTGGCGTTGGTCCAGGACCGGCGCGATATCGAAGTAAAAGATGGGCGCCAACGGTTGGAATTCCAGGATGTATCGGCTCGCATCCGTCCGGAAACTGTATCCCTCACGGCCGGCGATTTGAGCATCGTCGAGCAGAATTTCGATTTCGATCTGCTGACACCCGCCAAGCTGATGGAGAAGGCGGTGGGCAAAGAAGTCACCATCGTGAGGGTCAATCCGGCCAGCGGCGCCGAAACGCGCGAGACCGCGCAAGTGCTCGCCACCAACGGCGGCGTGGTGTTGAAGATCGGCCAGCGCATCGAAGTGCTGCGCGATGACGGGCTGCCGGTGCGGGTGATCTTCGACAAGGTGCCGGAAAATTTGCGTGCACGGCCGACACTGTCGGTTACGGTGACGGCTGCTCATGCCGGCACACGTCACGCGACCTTGAGTTATCTCACCCCGGGCCTGGGTTGGCGTGCCGACTATGTGGCGTTGTACAACGAAGGCGAAGGTAAAATCGATGTCCAGGGTTGGGTGACGCTCAGCAACTCGAGCGGCACGACCTACGACAATGCGCAAACTCTGTTGGTCGCCGGCTCGCCCAGCCAAGTGAACGGCAACGGCCAGCAAGCGGGTTACTATCGCACGCCCCCTAGGCGCTCCACCCTGCAAGTCGCCGGCACGGAGAATGGCAGCCGTTCCCGCTTGGGTGATTTTTACCTCTATCCGCTGGCGGAACGCACCACCATCGCCAATTTGCAGACCAAGCAAGTCAGTTTTCTCGACGTGCACGGCGTGCCGGCGGAACATGGCTACGAGTTCCGCAATAACTGGCTGCAGACCAGCGAAACGCCGTTGAGTGCGCAGAGCATTTACAGCTTTTCGAGCAGCGCGCATGCGGGTCTTGGCGATCAGTTGCCGGCGGGCATTCTGCGCTTCTACATGCGCGACAAGCGCGGCGATCCGCAGTTCATCGGCGAAACTCAAATCGATCACACGCCCATGGGTTCGACGCTGTCGCTTGCGACCGGCGATGCCTTCGACGTCAAGGTCAAATCCACCGTCGAGAAACGCACACGCCTATCCGCCAGCAACTGGCAGAGCGATATGCGCTACGAATTGACCAACGCGTTGCCGCGGCCGGTTGTGGTCAAGCTGATGCAACAGGGACTGTGGGGCGACTCGCGCATCAAGTCGGAGAGCCAGCAGAGCACTCGGAGCAGCGCTGACTCAGCCATGTGGGCAGTGACGGTGCCCGCCAACGGTACGACCACTCTAAACGCCAGTTTCGAAACGCGCTTCTAGTCCGCATGCGCCGCGTTGCCTGGTTGCTGGCTCTGGGAGGCGCCGCCTCTGTCGCAGCGGCAGCCGATATCCAGTCATCGGCTCCGTCCAATCTCACCGTGACCGTGTATCGCGCACCGCTGCGCACCGACGGACGTTTCGATCTGAACGCACTCGCCGGATTCGCATTGATCACCGAGACTCGCATGGTGCGCTTGCCGGCGGGAGAGAGTCGCTTGCGCTTCGAGGGGGTCGCCGATGGCATCGAGCCGGCCAGCGCCTTGGTCAGCGGTTTAGCCGCCGGTGTCATCGAAAAGAATCGCGACGCCCGATTGCTCAGTCCGTCGTCGCTGGTGGCGCAAACCGTCGGCAAGCAGGTCGAAGTGTTGCGCAGCAATCCCAAGACCGGAACCACCGAGCGCCGCGTGGGGACCCTACTTGCTGACGGCGACGGCGTCATCTTCAAGACCGACCAAGGCATCGAGGCACTGCGTTGTTCGGGACTTCCCGAAACTTTTGCTTTCGAGCCTGTTGCCGGTCTGTCTGCCCGACCTACTTTGTCCGTGTTGGTGCGCGCATCGACCGCTACGATTCAGCAGGTCACGCTGTCGTATCTCAGCCGCGGCTTCGACTGGTCGGCTGACTACACCGCGGTCCTGTCCGACGATGGCAATACCTTGGAGCTGGGCGCCTGGTTGACTCTGGCCAATGCCAACGGCGTGGGATTTCCCTCGGCCCATACGCAGGTAGTGGCCGGCCGGGTGAATCGCGCGGCAGGCGATGAGGTGAGTCCCATCGAGATTGGCACGCCGCTCTTGGCGCAATGCTGGCCGCGAGGCTCGACCAGCGACACCGCCACACCGCCAGCCGAATTTCTTGCTTTGGCGGGCGGCTCGGGAGCTGCCGCTCCGGCGGCGATGCGTTCGCTGCGCATGAAATCCTCGGACGCGCTGGACGAAGTCGTGCTTACCGCCAATCACGCTCAGCAGGAACAGCTGGGCGATTTGAAGCTGTACCGGGTGGCGGAGCGCACCACGGTCGCGAGTCGCCAATCGAAACAAGTAAGACTTTTGGATCGCAGCGGTGTGCCGGTGACGACGGAATACGGTGTTGACCTGGCCCAACAGCAAGACGGCGAGTCCACATTCGCTGCGAATCGATTGCTGCGAACCAAGAACACTGCACTCAATCATCTGGGCCTGCCCCTGCCGTCCGGCAGTGTTGCCGTGTACCGCGGCCAAGGCGATGGCCGAGAACTGGAATCCGAGTCCACGCTGCGGGATCTGGCGGTTGGCCAAGAACTTGAAATCAAGATGGGCAAGAGCGCCGACGTACAAGTTGAAAGGGTCGAGGAA
>JAXDQN010000350.1:0-2528 GCA_034667865.1 Gammaproteobacteria bacterium | reverse complement strand
ATTTTCATGCCCGAGATCGTAGTTGAAAGTCATGATGCCGAGGGGCTCGAGATCCTCGATGAGATCATGCAAGGGTGAGCGCGCATCGTCGGGCGCCGTGGTCAGATCGACTATCGCATCCCGATAGTCGGCATCGCCGACCGTCTCGCGGATCATGGTCGCAGCTTCGATGAGGTAGTCGGAAGCCCTGGGCTGCGCATTCAGCAACAGTTCCACTTCCGCCGCCACGGGCGCGAGGCGAGCGGCAAAGCGCGCACGCAATTGCGTGAGCACCAAGTGCCAGGTGGGCAGTGAAGTCAGATCTGAGCCCGACTGGGCCAGTCCGACGGAGACGCCGCTGCCCGTCACTACCACCAGGCGTCGATAGGCGACGGCATCGCACAGAACACCGAACCCTGGATTTTGCCGGTGATTGAGCATCAGCACAGTTTAATGGATCAGGCTAGAATTGTGCGATGCACGCTGCCATCTGCCTTGGTTGATTTTTCCGCCATCGTCGAGCGCGAAAGCGGTCTGCACAGAACGCTGACCGCGGGCAAGTTGTCCATGATTGCCATTGGCGGCGCCATCGGCACCGGATTATTCCTCGGCAGCGGCTTTGCCATCAGCTTCGCGGGCCCCGGCGTCCTGGTGAGTTACGCAATCGGCGCGCTGATTGCGCTGTTGCTGATGGGCTGTTTGGCGGAAATGACCGTCACCCATCCGACCACCGGTTCATTCGGCGCCTATGCCGAATACTATATGAGTCCCCTCGCCGGCTTCTTGGTGCGCTACGCCTATTGGACCTGCATTGTGCTGGCGGTGGGCACGGAAGTGACGGCTGTGGCGCTGTACATGAAGTTCTGGTTTCCCTTGGTGCCCGGTTGGCTGTGGATACTGGGATTTTCCGCAACGCTGATCACAGTGAATGCGTTTAGCGTCAGCACCTTCGGCACGGTGGAGTACTGGTTTTCGCTGATTAAGATTGCCGCAATAGTGGTCTTTATCGCGCTCGCCGGCTATCTGTTGTACCAAGCTGGTCGCGCGCCATCGGACTCAGCGAACGGTGCGATCGGTTTTCGCAACTACACCGCCTATGGCGGTTTCCTGCCGCATGGCATCAGCGGCATGTGGGTGGCCGTCATCATGGCGATTTTCAGTTATCTGAGCATCGAGATGATCGCCGTCGCCGCGGGTGAAGCCGCGCAGCCCGAAGTCGCCATTACCCGCGCGTTTTTCTCGACCGTCATACGCCTGGTGTTGTTCTATCTGCTCACCTTGGCGCTCATGCTCGCCGTACTTCCTTGGACGGAAGCCGGCTCGAGCAAAAGCCCGTTCGTCATGGTGATGGACGCGTGGCGCGTGCCGGCCGCGGGCGGCGTGATGAATTTCGTGATCCTGATCGCGGCGCTGTCCGCCATGAATAGCCAACTCTATATAGCCACCCGCATGATGTTCAGTCTGTCGCGCGCGGGGCAGGCTCCAAGGCAACTAGGTGCTCTGACGTCCAGAGGCATTCCTTTCAACGCCTTGCTAATCTCGACGTCGGGTATCGCCGTGGCGACCGTGCTTAGCGTAATTTCCCCGAGCCGCGCATTTCTCATGATGGTGGGTATCTCGGTGTTCGGTGCGATGTTCACTTGGATGATGATTTTCGTGACTCACTACTTCTTTCGACGCGCGAGAATGCAGGCCGATAGCCCGCGGGCGCGATTTCGCATGTGGGGTTTTCCGGCAACGACCTTGCTCGGCGCCGGCCTCATGGCGGCGCTGCTGATCACCACCGCGTTTACGGATGCTTTTCGCATGACCCTGGTATTCGGCCTGCCGTACTTGGGCCTCTTGGCGCTGGTCTACTATTGGCGTTTTCGTAAAACCGCGGTGACCAGCCCATGACGCTGCCGACCAGTCTCGCGGAGTGCAAACAGTGGGACGAGCGCGACCCGTTTGCCCAGACCAGGTCCCAGTTCCTGCTGAAGCCGGGACTCATTTATCTCGACGGCAATTCCTTAGGCGCGTTACCCAAGGCCTCGGTTGAACGGTCGCGCGCCATGATCGAGGATGAATGGGGTCGCGACCTGATTCGCAGTTGGAATGTGCATGGATGGTTCGACCTGCCGCACCGTCTCGGCGCCAAGATAGCACCGTTGATCGGCGCGGCCGCCGATGAGGTGCTGGTCGCCGATTCGACCTCGGTCAACATCTTCAAAATCGCCTCGGCCGCGATGATGTTGAGGGGGTCGCGCCGTCGCATCGTGACGGAATTGGGTAATTTTCCCAGCGACAACTACGTGTTACAGGGCCTGGCCTTACTTTCGGGCGGTGCCATCGAAGTCGTGGCCGTGCCGCGAGCGGAAATCGCCGCGCAAATCGATGCGTCGACCTTTTTAGTGGTTCTCACCCACGTGCATTACAAGACGGCGGAACTGCACGACTTGCGCGAAATGACCCGGCAAGCCCTCGCGCACGGCGCACGGATTCTATGGGATCTGTCCCACAGCGTCGGCGCACTGGTGACTCATCTCGATTCTGTGCAAGCGGACTTCGCC
>JAXDQN010000349.1:0-3431 GCA_034667865.1 Gammaproteobacteria bacterium | reverse complement strand
CTTCCATCAGGATACGGCACAAGGCGTATTGGTGGCGAAATGATCCGGACGGCAGCTGGATTGCCGATGGTGCTGGCCTTGCTGGCGCCAACCGCGGCGCGCGCGGATTTTCATATCTTCTCACCTTATGAAATCGACTACGGCGAACTGGAAATCGAACACAACGGTGACGCGCAGTTCGATCGCAAGCCCGATAACAGCGGCGCCACAAGCTACACGATCGAATTCGGCACCGGCCTGACAAGCTGGTGGCACAGCGAGATTGAGCTCGGCTTCGATCGTGATCCGGGCTTCAACCAGCCGACGGTGCTGACCCAGGTGGTGTCCGAAAACACCTTTCAGCTCACCGAGCCCGGCCAGTATTTTGCGGATTTGGCGTTCTACATCGAATACGGCCAGTCACTGACCACGGGTCGCCATGCCGGCCCCAACGAGGTGACATTCGGCCCGCTAATCGCCAAGGACATCGGCCGCACCACCCACACCGTGAACCTGTTCCTGACCCGCGAGCTGGGACCCAACCAGGATACTCATGGACTGGACTTCAGCTACGCCTGGCAGAGCCGCTGGAACCTGTGGGAGCCGCTTTCACCCGCAATCGAGATCTATGGCGATTCCGGCATCATCGGCCACTCGCCGAAGCTGTCGCAGCAGGAACTGCTGATCGGACCCGTCGCGGTCGGCGCGCTGCAGTTGAGTGCGCTCGGACTCGGCACCGGGGGAAAGATCAAATACGAACTCGGCTGGTTGTTCGGCGCCACCGATGCCACTCCGCAGGGCACACTGCGCTGGCGCCTGGAAATGGAGATTCCGTTCTAAACCGCCCGTAACACCATTGAATCAGAGCACATCACCCGCCCGCTAACAGCCGCACTACAACCGGCAGCAATTCTTCACATCCCTTAACTCCCTGCGCACGGCCGTTGCTTTGATGATGCGGGACGAGGCGGATGCTCGTTGGGGAGCAGACCCGCGTTCAGACGGGGAGTGATGAAAATGCAAGCGTTGGCGACTTCACCCTACCATGCATCGGTTGTTCCGGCCGCGGTCTCTGCGACAGTCATGAAGCTGCTGACCGACGCGGGCATGATGATCGACGCCGACCGGGTCGCCGCGAAATCCTGCCTCGCCCAGGCGACCGCCCTGTTGCTGGCCGAACGTGCCCGTCCGCAGCCGGCCACAGCGACGGACGCCGCCAACCGCAGCGGCCTGACGCTGTGGCAGATCAACAAGGTCAAAACATACGTGGACGACAACCTGGGCACGCCGATCCGGGTCAGCGCCCTCGCCGCGCTCTGCCGGCTCAGCATTTCCTACTTCTCGGTGGCGTTCAAACGCAGCCTCGGCGAGACTGTCCATTCCTACCTGAGCCGCCGCCGCGTCGCGCGAGCGCAGGAACTGATCCTCACCACCGATGAACCCCTCGGCCGGATCGCCCTCGACTGCGGCTTCTGCGACCAGGCGCACCTGTCGCGAATGTTTCATCGCCTGGTCGGCGTGGCGCCGAACCGCTGGCGCCGCGAGAGCATGGCGTTGCCGGCCTGACCGAGCACAACCAAGGCGAGCGCCGGTCCGGGTTCGCGAATCAGCAACCCATGCCCGGCCGGGCCGCCCATGGTGACCAGTGTCAATGAGTGTGATCCGCTGCGCGATGAGGGCATCAACTTCTACCGGTTCCTGATGCGGAACGGCGTACACGCCCGGTGCCGGCAGGTGATGGGTACGAGAGGCTGACGAGGGTTTGCGTCTGGCGGAAGCTGCACGGCCGCGCGATCAGACAGGAGACCGTCTCGTCGAAATCAGCTGCGACCGCTATCGCGCGGCGGCGTCGTTCGTCACCTAAGCCATCCGGTTGCTGTTGCTCGGCCAACTGCCTTCGAAGACGTATGGGTCGAGCGACTCCTGGGCCGCCCTACAGCGTGCGTGCCAAGCCTCCGGGCCGCCGTAGTAAGCGAGGCTTCCCGGCTCGGCCGAGCCCTCGCCATTGTAATAGGAAAGGCAGTCGCGGAAGGCCGCTGTGCGAATATCGGCCTCGCGGCAGTGCTCGGCGTACTCGAGCTCCGGCTCAGGCTTCACGTCGACCATGCTGGCGCCCTTCGCCTTTATGGTCCGCAGCATCCAGATTACATAATCAGTGTGGCCCACAATGCCGCGGGTGAAGTTGAACTGGCCGCCACCACCCTGCGGGCCGGAGAGGATAAACAGATTGGGGAAGCCGTGACTGTGCAGGCCGAGGAAGGTCTTTACCCCGCGCTTTTCCCACTTTTCTCGCAACGTCTCGCCGCTGCGGCCTGCGATCATGTTGAAGCTGCCGGTACCCATCCACTGGAAGCCAGTCGCGTAAATCAGGACGTCGAGCGGATATTCCACGCCGTCATGAACCACGCCGCGCTCGTTGATCCTACTGACGCCACGAGGCGCGGTGTCGACAAGATAGACGTGAGGCAGGTTGAAGGTCGGCAGATACTCGTCATGGAAAGTCGGACGCTTGCAGCCCCACGGATAGTAGGGCTTGAGGGCGGCGGCAGTCTTCGGATCCTTCACGATCGCGTCCACGCGGGCTCGGACTTGCTCCATGATGCGGAAATTACTGTTGAGTTGAGCCTCCAGGCGTTCCTCAGGGGTGAGCTCGCGCTCGTATGTCTTGCGTGCCCTGAACGCCGTGACTTTGCCCGAAAGGAAGTCGTCGTTCGCCTGTAGTGCACTGCGCCCGTGCGAGATCAGGGCGTAGCGCTCGCGCCGCGCCTTCGCCCAACCCGGCTCCTTCGACCACGCCTCGATCTCTTCCTGCGTCGTCGCGCGCTGATCGCGCACGTCGATCGTGGAAGGGGTGCGCTGGAAGACGTACAACTCCTTTACCACTTTGGCGATCTCTGGGATTACTTGCACGGCGGTTGCGCCGGTGCCGATTATGCCGACGCGCTTACCGGTCAGGTCGATATGGTAGTTCCACCGCGACGTGTGGAAGGACTCGCCTTCGAATGTCTCCATTCCCTCGATGCGGGCGAGCTTCGGCGTTGTCAGGATGCCGTTCGCCAGCACGACGAAGCGGGCACGCATCTTATCGCCACGGTCGGTTTGCACGATCCAGCGGCCAGCAGCCTCATCCCATCTGGTCTCCTTCACGGTCGTGTGGAACAGGCATCGGTCGTAGAAACCGGAACGATCCGCCATCATCTGGCAATATTCGAGAATCTCGAAGCCCGAGGCGAACTTCATGGTGGGGTAATACCCCATTTCCTCCAGCAGCGGCAGGTAACTGTAGGATTCAACGTCGCACGCAATGCCGGGATAGCGGTTCCAGTACCAGGTGCCGCCGACGTCCCCGCCCTTCTCGCAGAAGCGCACATCGTGGAGGCCAGCCTCCTTGAGTTTGTGCCACAGGATCAGCGCGGCGAAACCGGCGCCGATCACCACGATCTCGCAGTCAT
>JAXDQN010000348.1:0-7010 GCA_034667865.1 Gammaproteobacteria bacterium | reverse complement strand
CAATACTGAAATTGCGGTCCGCAAAGCAACGAACATCGATGATCGGCGCCGGCGACGAAAGACAGCGACGGATGGCGAAAAACCCCGCGAGGGGACATAACACCACCAGCGACGCGATGAGACCGCCGTTCCATATACGCCTGGGCCCCTGTTTCAACGCCAGTTCGAGGCTGGCAAGGCAGGCGACGATGAGCATCAGCGCCGGCAAATCGAGCCGCGCCACCAATGTCCAGTCCGGCTTTCCGATGCGAATGAGGCGGGCAGCCACCGCCGCGGCCGCGAATCCTGGCACTACATTGATTAGAAACAGCCAGTGCCATGAGTAATTTTCAGTGATATATCCGCCGAGAACAGGCCCAACTGTGGGCGCAAGCATGGCGAAAAGGCCGCCGATGGTCGTCGCCAAAACATGTTTTCGTTCGGGGAACATCGTGAACACGGAAGTAAAAACGATCGGAATGAGGGCGCCTCCGCAAAATCCTTGGATGATGCGAAAAAGCAGCAGCGCTTCGAAATGGTGACTTGCGGCGCACCCGATGCTCGACGCGGTAAAGCCGGTTATTGCGGCCACAAACAGGCCGCGCAGCGACATCAACCGTGTCAACCAGCCGGTTAGAGGGATCGCAACCACTTCAGCAATAAGATAAGCGGTTTGAATCCAGCTGAGGTGATTGGTCGCAATATGCAGGGCAAACTGGATGTCGGGCAAAGAGCTGGCGACGATCTGGACATCGAGGATCGCCATAAACATGCCGAGACAAAGCGCGAGATAACCGACCCATGTCGCTGGACCGATGACATCAACGGCAACGGTAGAAGGCATTGCCATCTTTACCCAGCGCACTGAAAACGGAATGGATACATTGATCGCAACTCAGATGGCAACTTACCAGAGGCAACAGGAAGTTGCGCAAATAGCTGGTGGGTCCACAGGTTGGTCATGTGTGCCGTTCGATTCGTTCGGTGGGGCGCGACTTTTTGCGCCCTGTGTGCACGTTGGCGTAAAACGGCCGAGTGAATTGCATGAGTGCTGTACCATACGGTGTCTCTGCACCGAAGCACCCAGACTCTATTTTGATTTATCCCAACAGTACGCTACGGGGGATGAATGTACTTGAATGCCATTGGCACCGCGCTTCCCGAACGCCGCTACACGAAGGCGGAATGCTGGGACGCGTTCGCCGCTTCCGACTGGTACGGCCGCCTTGATACGCGCTCGCACGCGATTGCGAAGATGGTGCTGCGCCGGGAAAACGGCATCGAAGCTCGTTGGCTCGCCCTCGACTCGCTCGATGAAGTATTCGCCATCGACCCCGACACCTTGCACCGTCGCTTTGCCACGCATGCGCCCCGCCTTGCGGAGCAGGCCGGAACCACCGCGCTGCATCGAGCGGCGCTCGCTCCGGCGGCGATCGATGCGGTCGTCGTGTCGACCTGTACCGGCAATCTTTGCCCGGGTCTCAGCGGTTACGTCATCGAGCGGCTGGGACTGCGCTCCGATGTACTCGGTTTCGATCTCGTGGGGCAGGGATGCGCCGGAGCGCTCCCGAACTGGCAACTGGCGAACGCGCTGCTGGGCGCTCGGCAATGTGAGCACGTGCTGTCCATCTGTGTCGAGGTATGCAGCGCCGCGATGTATCTCGACGATGATCCTGGAGTATTGATCAGCGCGTGTCTTTTCGGCGACGGTGCCGGCGCAGCAGTCCTGTCGCAACGGCGTCCAGCCGGCCAGCGTACGGTGGAGTGGCGCGAGACGGGTTCGCTGACCAACGCGGACGAACGTGAGTCGCTGCGCTTCCAACACCGCGGCGGCATGTTGCGCAACGTGTTGACTCGCGCCGTACCGCGGCTGGCCGCGCAGCACGCCGACCAAGTGCTCGCGACCACGCTCGCGCGCGCCAGTCTGACGCGCGACCAAATAACGGGGTGGATCATGCATGCCGGCGGCCGCGACGTCTTGCTTGCGCTCGAGGACCGCCTCAATGTGGATCCGCAGGCATTGAGGTATAGCCGCGACGCCCTTCGCGATTACGGCAATCTGAGCAGCGCATTTGTCTACTTTGTGCTGGATGCGGCGCTTGCCGACGCCGCGCCCGGCGGGTGGTGGTGGATGTCTTCCTTCGGCGCGGGATTTACCTGTCACGGCGCGTTGCTGGCGGTCGAGTAACGGCCGGCCATTCCAACCATGCTTTCCGAGAAAAATCTATGAGCACGCTTGAAGCACTACAGGACATTCTGGTTCGCGAATTCAAACTCACTCGTGAGCAGCTGGCTCCCACGGCAGAGCTCAATGCGCTCGGCGTCGATTCGCTCGACTTACTCGAACTCATGTTTAAGATCGAGGACCACTTTGGCGTCAAGATCCGGGACGACACGCCGTCCAATTTGCAGACGGTCAGCGATGTCGTCGTCTACATCGACGGATTGCTTGCCCACGCGCCGGCGGCGCGAACTCCCGCGGGCGAGGATCTGCTCCCGAACCAGCGCTCGTAGCGTGACGAGGCGTCGCGTCGCGATCACCGGGCTCGGCGTGATCGCGCCGCTCGGAAATTCCGTCGACGAGCTGTTCACCAATCTGGTGGCCGGCCGGTCCGGCGTAAGACGCCTGGCACCGCATCTCGTCGAGCGGCTGAAATCACCGATTGGCGCAGCGATCGACTTCGACGGAAACACGCATTTCCCGCTGCCGAGGCTGCGCTTGCTGGATCGCGTCAGTCAACTGGCCCTGGTCGCCAGCGCGCAGGCGATCGCGGATTCGAAACTCGACTTCGAGAGCGAGCGGCGCGAGCGTTGCGGGGTTTGCGTAGGGACGGCCATGGGTGGCGCCGAATCGACCGATGAGGGATATCAAACCATTTACGCGCTGCAATCGGATCGCGTCAAACCGTACAGCGTACTGACCGCAATGTCGAACGCACCGGCGTCGTGGATCGGCATCGATCATGGGCTTTGCGGACCAAACATCACCTACTCAACGGCCTGCTCGTCCTCGGCGGTGGCGATCGGGGAGGCGGCCAACAAAATTCGGTATGACGATGCGGATGTGATGCTCGCGGGCGGCGCTGAGGCGCCGCTCACGTTCGGCGTTCTGCGTGCATGGGAAGCCATGCGCACACTGGCGACGGAGGATCCGCACGACCCGTCATCCTCGTGTCGTCCTTTTGCCAGCACGCGCACAGGCCTGGTGCTCGGCGAGGGCGCGGCATTCGTGGTTCTCGAGGAGTGGAGCCACGCCGTCGCCCGCGGCGCGCCGATCCATGCGGAACTGTCCGGCTATGGATTGACGACCGACACCGCGCATATCACGCGCCCGACGGTTGCCGGCCACGCGAGCGCGATGCGCGCGGCGTTGGGCTCGGCCGGCGTGGATCCCGACGTGATCGACTACGTCAATGCCCATGGCACCGGCACGCTGCAAAATGATGTCATCGAGACAGCCGCTCTGAAGGAAATCTTCGGGGCGCGTGCTTATCGGGTGCCGGTGAGTTCAACGAAGTCCATGCATGGGCATCTTTTGGGCGCGTCGGGGGCGTTGGAGTTCGTGATTGCGGTTGCTAGCCTGGAGCGCGGTATCGTGCCGCCGACAATGCACCTCGATTCGCCGGATCCGGCTTGCGATCTTGATTATGTCGCAGGGCGAGCGCGGATAGGCATGCCACTGCGAACCGTCATGTCGAACTCTTTTGCATTCGGCGGCACAAACGCGGTGTTGATCGCCTCATGCGGCGTGCCGCTCGAGCATTCCTAGCCCGCTTTTCTTACCGCCCGATTGATTGTGCGGCCCGTGGCTGGGGCGCTGATGCCTTCTGAATGCGGTTGGCAAGCCGGCCTGCTGAGCCCTTGGCCGTCACGACACGCGGTACGGGCTGAGTGACAGCCGCGGCAAATACTCCGGGCGCATACAGTGCGCAAAACAAAACGGTTAATCGCATAGCTCCTCGCTTACGGCGAGGGGATTAGTTTAATGCGAGTGATCTCGGAAGGAACACCAAAACGATTCGGCGGCCCCCAGTAGCCGGTGCCTCGGTTCACGTACACCCACAGCTTGTTGAGGCGGTTCAGTCCGCTGGTGAACGGCTGAAAATAGCGTATGAAATGGTTCCACGGCCAGAATTGTCCACCATGGGTATGCCCGGAAATCTGCAGATCAAAGCCGGCCGCTTCGGCAGCCGTTGCCGAGCTCGGCTGGTGTGCCAACAGAATCTTTGCGCCCGCATCCGAGGGCGCGCCGCGCAGCGCCGCAGCCGGGTCGCTGCGCTGTGATGGATCAAAGCGATGCGCGCTGTAGTCCGTCACGCCCGCCAAGACCAATGAGCCGCCGTTGTGCTGCAGGACCACATGCTCGTTTTTCAGAACGCGCAATCCGAGACGACGAATCTCTTCGGTCCATGCGCGCTCGCCGGAGTAGTACTCATGATTGCCGGTCACGAAATAGGCGCCATATTTCGCGTTGAGGCCGGCCAAGGGTGCGGTATGCACCGACAGTCTCGTCACTGAGCCGTCCACCAAATCCCCCGTCACTGCAATCAAGTCCGCGTTCAATAGGTTCACACGACGCACGATGCCTTCGACGAAGCCGCGTTTAATCGTGGATCCGACGTGCACGTCGCTGATCTGGGCGATCGAAAATCCATTCAGCGACTCAGGTAGGTTGCGAATGGGGACCGTCACCTCCGTGATCCGCGGGCGACCGCGCGCGATGACGAGTCCCGCCAACGTGACCAGGCAGGTAAGGGCCAACGTGATTTGGGCACTGGGCGCGGCCCAAGCATCTGCCTGCGATGCCGGCAGGAATAGGTGGACGAATCCGAGCAGCAGATCGCGCAGTAGGGTGAAGACAACCAGCGAAGAGAAGAACCCCATGGCGGTCAAGCCCACCCACGAGAGCAGGTCCGCCAGTTCTTGATTGCGCATGCTGCGAGTGCGAATCGCCAGGGGAATCAATACGCAGGCGATCAGAAGAATGACGATCCCTAAGCCGATGCCGAAGGGACCGACGGAGAGGGCGGATAGCAGGCGCCAACCGATGTACACCGGCAACGCCAGCATCAGCCACAAGGGACTCAAAAATAGACGGCGGGCGGTCATGGTTCTCGTTGCTCGGAATCACCGAGTTTGGGGCGGAGCCATGCCGGTTCAAGGGCGGGGGGAACGCACGACTGAAAAGACGGCCCGAGGGTCAGGCCGTCTTGTGGGTCGCGGATCAGTGCGGTTTGCGAAACTTCAAAACGTAGTTGTCGGCCTCGCCGATGGCGGTGTACTTGGCCTTTTCCTTGTCACCCTCTGCATAGGACGGAGGCAGAGTCCAAACGCCTTTTGGGTAATCCTTGGTGTCGCGCGGGTTGGCATTGATTTCCGATTTGCCGACGTATTCAAATCCGGCTTTCTTGATCAACGCCGCGGTGTAATCCTCGCGAACATAACCATTCTCCGCTTTCGGATCCTGGGGGACATCATTGCGACCGCGGTGTTCCTCGATGCCGAAGATTCCGCCGGGCTTCAACGCCTTGAAAATTGCAGCGAGCGCCTCATCGGTAAAACCGCCATCCATCCAGTTGTGCAAGTTTCGGAAGGTCAGAACCATGTCGGCCGAACCGGGCGGCGCAATATTGATGTGTCCAGGACCCAGAACCGTCACTTTAAGGGGACCTAGGCGCTGCTTTTCGGCAGCGATGCGCGTCTGGAACTTCGCGACCACCGCATCTTCTTCTGCATCTCCCGGAGCGTTCACCGAAACGTAGTAGTGACCGCTCTTCGCCAGATACGGGCCGAGAATGTCGGTCCAGTAGCCGCCGCCCGGCCACAGTTCCACCACCGTCATGGTGGGAGTCAAACCAAAAAAGGTCAGCTCCTCAACCGGATGACGAACCTTGTCGCGAGCGACTTGTTCGGGTTTGCGCGCGGGATCCGCGACGGCACTCACCAAGCCCGGGTCGGCTTTAGTCGCCGCACCCGCAGTCCCGGTCATCAAGGTGCCCGCCGCGAGTACAGCCGTGGCCAGCCACATATTCAGTCTAAGTTTTTGCATGAGTTGCTTCTTCGTTAAAGGGGAGGGGTGTCGCCGGTGAAAGAGACCGGAGTGGCGCCAGTGACGGTGCCAATCGTTGCTTTGTCACTGACGAGGAGACGTACCTTGCGCTCGAACCGCAGGTCGCCCTGCACGGTTGCGCCGGGTCCAATGACGATGATTGGATCGTCACTGCTGAATAGATTCCCGGATGGTTTCTTCACCAGGATGCCCCCCTCGACATGCGAGGCACCGCCGATGTTGATACTACCGCTGACTGTCCTGATGCCCCCGCCGACATGCGCGGCAGTAAGCGTGATTTTTCCGTTGACGTTGGAAATGCCGCCCCCGACATCGGCGCCACTGCTCAAGGTAAGGTCGCCATTGACCGAATCGACGCTGCCAGTGGCGTGAGCGCCTTCCGCCAGAGAGACGGAGCCATTGACCGTATTCAAAGACTTCGCGGTGGCATGCGCGCCCAAGTGCACGCCGCCATTCACTGTGCCGGCGGAGGTAACCGCCGCATTGTCGTCGATGTGAATGGAACCGTTGACCGTATGCGCGCTGCCTGCTTCTTTGCCGGCGGCCACGTGCACCGAACCATTGACTTTGTTTGAGCCGTCGCCGCCTTCGCATGCCGCCAGCGCCGCGAACGCTGCGCACACGCTCAAGAGCCGCGCCAGTCTCGCCGGAAATTTCGCGATGCGGATTGCGTGGCCCATGACGTTCCCCTTGATTGAATTCTGGTCCTACTTTAGCAGCATGACTGTGCGCGCAGAAGTGAACTCGCCCGGTACGGGAACCAGTGACGAGTTCTTCTGCGACTTGTCGCGCTGTTTGGTGCGGCATTGCTCCGCGGTATCGGAAGATTTACAGGTGGCGCAGCCGGTGACGGCAAGAATCAACGCGAGGCAAATGAGCTTTTTCATAGATCCCCTGATGAGTCAGTCTGACCAACTTGTTGATTTTATTGGTGCCGGCTGAGGGATTCGAACCCCCGACC